>DASVTZ010000160.1 GCA_036387335.1 Longimicrobium sp. | reverse complement strand
GCCGGTCGTACGAGGCGCCGTACGCGACGTCTCCCATCACGACCGGCGCCTCTTCCGCGCCTGCGAATCCGGGGAGGCCCGGGGTCTGCCACACCTCCTGCGCGGTAAAGCGGTCCACGGCTAAAAAGGTGTTCCGAGGGTAGTCGACGGCCAGCAGCAGGCGGCCCGCGACGCGTGGCGCCGACCCGATCGAGCGCTGGTCGTCGCCCGAGCCGTTCCGGTAGCGCCAGAGCACGGCACCGCTGGCGCGGTGAAGGGCGACGATCCACCCCACGGAGCGCTCGCCGTTGCGGGTGGCGAACTGGTCCACGGCCGCGTACACCGTGTCGCCGCTCACCTTCACCCCCCGGATGATCGCGCGGTGCTCCCACTCCGGGCCCACGTCCGTGCTCCAGAGCCGCGTGCCGTCGACCGCGCGCACGGCGTACACCCGGTGCGTGGCGGTGCCGAAGTAGAACGCGTCCCCGTCGCCGTCGCTCTCCCCCAGCGACGCCGAGCTGTCCGGCGCGAATCGCCAGAGCTCCCGCCCAGTGCGCGCGTCCAGGGCGATGGCCAGGCTCCCCGCCCCGAAGACGCGGCCGTCCCGCACCACGTAGTTGGCCGGTGCCGTGCCGAAGTCCGGACGCTCACTCCATGCCCGCGCGCCGGTGTGCGCGTCGTACGCCTCCAGGTGGCGGTCGCCCACGGCGTAGAAGCGCTCGCCGTCGGCGGCCGGCGCGTGGAGCGACGCCCCCGTGGAGAGCGGCACCCGCCACGCGATCATGACCCCGCCCACCGACGGCTGGCCTGATCCGGGCGTTCCCCCGGCTGGCTCGCGGCAGGCGGCGGCCTGCAGGAGCCCCACGCACAGGAGCAGACCCCGGGCTGAACGGTGCCGCGACCCGGCACCCGGCTTGGTTTCGCTCATCAGAATTTCGAGTACACGCCCACGTACCCCAGCGCCGTCGAGAGCCGCTCCAGCACCCCGCACGCGCGGATACTACCCGCCGGTTATCGCGACGCTAAACGGGTGTGAACCGGCGCGCAAGACAGGCGAATCTTGGGAGCGCCCCGGCGCGTCGCGCGCGGGTGTTGAAAGTAGCGCCGGGGTGCGGTAAATTTTCGGGATGAACGAAGAATACCTGATCGTACGCGGCGCACGCGAGCACAACCTCAAGAACATCGACGTCCGCATCCCGCGCGACAAGCTGACCGTGGTCACGGGGCTGAGCGGGAGCGGCAAGTCGTCGCTCGCCTTCGACACCATCTACGCCGAGGGGCAGCGGCGCTACGTGGAGTCGCTCTCGGCGTACGCGCGGCAGTTCCTGGGAATGATGGAGAAGCCGGACGTGGACTCCATCGAGGGGCTCTCGCCGGCCATCTCCATCGAGCAGAAGACGGCGGGGCGCAACCCGCGCTCCACCGTCGGCACCGTCACGGAGGTGTACGACTACCTCCGCCTGCTGTGGGCGCGCGCGGGTACGCCGCATTGCCCCAACTGTGGGCGCCCCGTCCAGCGGCAGAGCGCCACGCAGATCGTCGACCGCATCATGGAGTCGCCGGCGGGCACCTGGGTGGAGGTGCTGGCCCCGGTGGTGCGCGGGCGCAAGGGCGAGTTCCGCGAGCTGTACGAGGAGCTGCGCAAGAAGGGCTTCAGCCACGCGCGCACCGACGGCGCGATCCATCGCATGGAGGAGCCTCCCAAGCTCGCCCGCCGCTCCAACCACGACATCTCCATCTACGTGGAGCGCAAGCTGGTGGTGCGCGAGGACAACCGGCAGCGCATCGCCGACTCGGTGGAGACGGCGCTCCGCGCGGCGGACGGCGTGGTGGAGGTGGTGGCGCACGCGGATGGCGCCGAGCCCGTCACCCACCTGCTGTCCGAGCACTACGCCTGCGCGGTGTGCGGCATCAACATCCCGGAGCTGGAGCCGCGGCAGTTCTCGTTCAACTCCCCTTACGGCGCGTGCACCGGGTGCGGCGGGCTGGGGACGCGCAGGGAGCCCAACCCCGAGCTGATCCTGGCGGACCACTCGCTCTCCATCCTGGAAGGCGTGGTGCTGCCGTGGGGCGTGCCGCGCGGCCACCTGCGAGGCACCATCCTGCAGGGACTGGCCGACGCGCTTGAGTTCGACCTCAACACCCCCTGGGCGGATCTTCCCGACAACGTGCGCGACCTGCTGCTCTTCGGCGCGTCGGTGAAGAACGGGGGGAAGAAGATGAAGTGGGCCGGCATCGTGGCCGACGTCGCCCAGCGCTACCAGGACTCGTCCAGCGACTCGCTTCGTGAGACGCTGGAGGAGTACATGAGCACCCTTCCGTGCAACACCTGCGGCGGCACGCGGCTCAAGCCCGAGTCGCTGGCGGTGACCGTCGGCGGGCGCTCCATCGGCTCGGTGGTGGCGCTGCCGGTGAGCGAGGCGCACGACTTCTTCCAGGGGCTCAAGGACGACCCGCGCCTCTCCGTCGAGATCGCGCTCCCCATCCTCAAGGAGGTCACGGAGCGGCTCGGCTTCCTGGTGAACGTGGGCCTCGAGTACCTCACGCTGGGCCGCTCCGCCGAGACGCTCTCCGGCGGCGAGGCGCAGCGCATCCGCCTGGCCACGCAGATTGGCTCGCGGCTGGTGGGCGTCCTCTACATCCTGGACGAGCCCTCCATCGGCCTTCACCAGCGCGACAACCTGCGCCTGCTGGAGACGCTGCAGCAGCTGCGCGACCTGGGGAACACCGTGCTGGTGGTGGAGCACGACGAGGACACCATCCGCGCCGCGGACTACGTGCTGGACCTGGGCCCCCGCGCCGGCCGCCACGGCGGCGAGGTGGTGGCCGAGGGTACGGTGCACGACATCCTCGCGGCCGAGCGCTCGCTCACGGGCGCGTACCTGCGCGGCGAGCAGCGCATCGAGATCCCTCCAAAGCGGCGCGCGCCGCAGCCGGGGCGCGAGATCGTCATCCACAACGCGCGCGAGCACAACCTGCGCAACGTGGACGCCCGCATCCCGCTGGGGTGCTTCGTGGCGGTGACGGGAGTCTCGGGGTCCGGCAAGTCCACGCTGGTCAACGACATCCTGTGGAACGCGATGGGGCGCAAGTTCTACCGCGCCAAGTCCGTCCCGGGTGTGCACGACCGCATCACGGGTCTGGATCTGCTCGACAAGGTGGTGGACATCGACCAGTCCCCCATCGGCCGCACGCCGCGCTCCAATCCCGCCACGTACACCGGCCTCTTCACCGTCATCCGCGACCTCTTCGCCGAGCTGCCGGAGAGCAAGATGCGCGGCTACACGCCGGGCCGCTTCTCGTTCAACGTCAAGGGCGGGCGGTGCGAGGCGTGCCAGGGCGACGGGCTGGTGAAGATCGAGATGCACTTCCTGCCCGACGTGTACGTGCCGTGCGAGGTGTGCCGCGGGAAGCGCTACAACCGCGAGACGCTGGAGGTGTTCTACAAGGGCCACTCCATCGCCGACGTGCTGGAGGCCACGGTGGACGACGCGCTGGAGCTGTTCGAGGCCGTCCCGCGCCTCCGCCGCCACCTGCAGACGCTCTCCGACGTTGGGCTCGGCTACATCCACCTGGGCCAGTCCGCCACCACGCTCTCGGGCGGCGAGGCGCAGCGCGTGAAGCTGGCGACGGAGCTCTCAAAGGTTGCAACCGGCCAGACCTTTTACATCCTGGACGAGCCCACCACCGGCCTGCACTTCGAGGACGTGCGCATGCTGCTGGAGGTGCTGCACCGGCTGGTGGAGCGCGGCAACACGGTGCTGGTGATCGAGCACAACCTGGACGTCATCAAGACCGCCGACTGGATCATCGACCTGGGGCCGGAGGGCGGGCCGCGTGGCGGTGAGATCGTGGCGGCGGGGACTCCGGAGGCCGTGGCAAAGGTGGGGCGGTCGTATACGGGGCAGTTTTTGGCGGGGATGCTGGCGGGGCGCGGGGCGGAGGGGCCGGCGTTGGAAGCGATGGCGGAGGGGCCGGCGCTGGAGGCGGTGGCGGAGGCAACGGCGCTGGAGGCGGCGCCGGTGGTGAAGAAGCGGGGAAGGAAGGCGAAGGTGGTGCAGGCGGTTGAGTCCGGCGGTTGAAACCGCTGCAACAACCGCGGGAAGCCTGCCTTCGCAGGCTCGGGGGCGGGCGCCGGGCGCACCGGCCACGCCGGGGGCTAAAGCCCCCGGCTGAAACGACGGGAAGACCGCTGAAGCGGTCTCGATCGCCGCAGGCTCCGGGACAGGACTCTATCGAGCGGATCTCCTCTGCGCCTATCTATCTGCATCGTCCCTTAGCGCGCCCCACGCCGTTCCCTAGCAGGGCTATCTGCGGGCGAACATATTATTAGGGTATGATCTTGCTGCGGATGGCGTCCCGTTCCGCGTTTTCTTTTTTTCTCCAGCCTACCTATTACCCTCGTGCCTGAATTTCTTACCGCTAAGCGAGCCGTTGCTGATATCGAAGGCATCATCAAGGATGCACGTGACCATCTTTACCTTGTTTCGGCCTACTTCAAAGTGTCCGAGACGTTTATGAATCGACTCCGCGGGGCATCGCGATACCAAGTTCCAATTACTTTTGTAGCACGCGAGGGTGCGACAAATTCCGCAGAAGTAGAAAAGCTTCTCACAGTCCCCAACCTTTCTCTCTACACCCTAAAGAACCTACATGCGAAGTGCTACTTGAATGAGCAGCGGCTGGTGATCGCGTCGTTGAACCTGTATGAGGAATCAGAGAAGAACTGGGAGATGGGTGTGCGTTTCGACGCGGACGAGCGCGTTTACGCTGAGACACTCGAAGAGGTGAAGAACATAGTCTCCGTGGCAACTCGGATCTCTGCCATACCCGTTCCGTCTGTATCGGCTGTGCCTGCGAAGGTTTCTTCGCCACCCAAGCAAGGCCAAACGGTCGCTCGAGCCGCACGCGACGGTTCGTACAAGCGAAAGGGTGCTTGTATCCGATGCGGAGACGATATCGCGTATAACCCGGATGCTCCGCTCTGCCGCGATTGCTGGACGATTTGGGCAGAATTCAAGAACCCTGACTATCCTGAGCACTACTGCCACGACTGCGGGCGCAAGGCGAAGACGAGCATGAGCTATCCGCGATGCAAACCTTGCTTTACAGGCGCTCGGGCGTGACAGGTGGCGCCGAGGCCAATGCACGCCCGGCGGCGCGCTGAGGGGGTGGCGGTGGCGGGGTGGGGGGCGGTGCTGCTGTACGTGGCGGGCGCCCTGGTGGGGGTGTATCTCCTGCTGGGGGCGCTGGTGTGGTGGTACGCGGAGAGGGTGATCTTTCAGCCGCAGACGCCCAGGTACACCGCCTCGGCGGGCGCTACGATGGTGCTGGTGGGGGATGGGGACTCCATCGCGGTGGTGTGGCTGCCGAACCCGCGGGCGCGGTTCACGATTCTGTTCAGCCACGGCAACGCCGAGGATCTCGGTGATCTGCGCTACTTCCTTCCCGATCTTCGCGATGCGGGGTTCTCGGTGTTGGCGTACGACTATCGCGGGTATGGGCTCAGCTCCAGGCGCGTGCCCGGCGAGCGCAGCGCGTACCACGACCTCGCCGCCGCGTACGAGCACCTCACCGGCGCCCTGGGAGTGGCGCCGGAGCGCGTGATCCTGCACGGGAGGTCGCTAGGCGGTGGGATCGCGTCGGAGCTCGCGAGCCGGAGGCCGGTGGCGGGGCTCGTGCTGGAGAGCACCTTCGTAAGCGCCTTCCAGGTGGCCGTTCCGCGCCGCATCTTCCCGTTCGACCGCTTCGGCACGGAGCGCAGGCTGCGGGAGATCCGCGCGCCCGTGCTGGTGATCCACGGGACGCGCGACGAGGTCATCCCCTTCTGGCACGGCGCGCGTCTGCTGGAGCGGGCGAATCCGCCCAAGCGGCACTTGTGGGTGGAGGGCGCCGGACACAACGATCTGCAGAGGGTGGCGGGCGACCGATACTGGAGCGCGCTCCGCGAGTTCGCCGCGACGCTCGACGAATCCAACCGTTCCCGGAGTGCTCCGTGATCCGTGCCGCGGCTCTCGCTGCTCTGCTCGCCATCCCCGCGCACGCGCAGCGGGAGGTGCATCCCCTCTCCAGCTACGTCGACTCGGCGGCGCTGCATGCCGCCATCGCCGCAGCGCCCGAGGGGCCGCGGTCGTTGTACTGGATCCAGTTCGACAGCACGGGCGCGCTGGAGGAGGTGCGGTCAATGGACTGTTCCGGCGCAAGCGGCGCCCGCGAATACCGCGAGGCGCTCGCAGGGCTGCTGCGCACTCACGCCCGCCCCGTGCACGAGACGCGCAAGGCGACGGGGGTCAACGTATGGCTGACGCCCGGCCCATCCGCGCGCGTGCAGGTGGCGCGGCGCGTTCGCGAAGACCTTCCCTCGCTCGCGAACCTGGACGAAGTGGCGGACACCATGGAGCGCGTGACAAAGCGACTCCTGCGGGAGCTCCCCGCGCTGAGGGGGCGTATGGCCGAGGTGACGGTGAAGTTCCAGGTCGACGAAAAGGGGGTGCCGGCGCAGAGCCGCATCCTGACCCAGCTCGGCATCCCCGAGATCGACGACGGAATCCACGACATCGTGGATGCCATGCGGTTCAGGCCCGCGATGATCAACAGGTGCCCTGTACCGGTGCTCGTGGAGGTTCCAATCCACCTGGAATTTCGCTGAGATGATGATCCGGTCCTTCTCGTTCCTCGCGCTTTTCGCGGCGTTGGCCGCCTGCGCCGCGTCGCCGGCTTCCGCGCAGGCAGGGCCGCTTCCGCTCTCGTCGTTCGTGGATTCCACGAGGCTGCACCGCGCGCTCCTCGACGCTCCCCAGGCGCCGCGGGGGACTCCGCGGCGGATGCTGTTTTGGGTGCGCTACGATTCGACGGGGACGCTGAAAGTTGTGAGAGCGCTCGTGCGGCGTTCGCTTCCGGGTGGCTACGACAGCGCGATGGTGTCTCTGCTTCGGACCCACCTTGTCCCACGCCTCCCGAGCCGGCGGGCGCATCGCGAGACCTTCTGGTTGAGGAGCGGGAGGAATCCTCGGATCGCCGTGGTGGATGCGCTCATGGTGATGCCGTCGCTCACCGACATCGGAGCGCTGCAGCAGGCGATGGACGCGGCGGCGCAGCGCCTCCTCGCCGCGCACCCGCAGCTGGCGGGGCACGAAACCACCCGCAACGTCAGCTTCAGCATCGGAGCAGACGGAGCCACCGGCGAGATCGCCGTGCGCGGCAGGCCAGACGACGACGTCGACCCGGAGTTCCTCGGGATCGTGAGGGGGATGCGGTTCCGGCCCGCGACGATCGAGGGCGTCCCGGTGGATGTGGACGTGGAGCTTCCGATCACGATGAGATTCCGGCGCTGACCGGGTACCGCGGCGCCCGCCGCGGTGCTATCTTTCCGGCCCCAAGTGCAGCAACCTCAGAGGCTTGCAGCCGTTCTTCCCTCCAGAAACACCTCCCTCATGCGCAAGAGCAGCTACTTCCGTCCCTTTGCCTTGCTGGCGCTGTGCGCCGCGGCGGTATGGCTTTACTTCACGCCGCACCTGGCGGTCAGGCGGCTGCAGCAGGCGGCCGAGACCGGCGACCGCGAGGCGCTGGCGAAGCTGGTGGACTTCCCCTCCGTGCGCGCGAGCGTCAAGGAAGAGGTTCGCCAGGCCATGGCCGAGCGGATCGACAAGGAGGCGGACGACAACCCGTTCGCGCGCTTCGGAGCGGCCCTCGCGGGGATGATGGTGGACCCGCTGGTGGACTCGTTCGTGACGCCGGGCGGCATCGCGGCGGCCGTGCGCGGCGAGCGGCCGTCGGTCGGCAAGGACGGCCGCGACCGCGCCGAAAAGGCGGCGCGCGACGTGGAGGTGACGCGCGGCTACGAGGGCGTGGACACCTTTGTCCTCCACTTCCGCGACAAGGACGACGGCAAGGAGCGGATGGCGCTGGTGATACACCGCGAGGGGCTGGCCGACTGGAAGCTCTCTGCCATCCGCCTCCCGGACGGGGCGGAGTAGAGCCGCAACGAGCGCCGCGCCCACAGCGCGGCGCTCGCCGCATGCGGGATGGTGGCCCGTCCGCCGCGCGCACCGTAGATTAGCGCGCATGGTCTCTCTCTTCGACATCCTGGGGCCCACCATGGTCGGCCCATCGTCATCGCACACCGCGGGCGCGTGCCGGCTGGGGCTGCTGGCGCGCGCCATCCTGGGCGGCACGCCGCAGCGGGCCGACATCCAGCTCCACGGCTCCTTCGCCGCCACCGGCGAGGGGCATGGAACGCAGCGCGCCATCGTCGGCGGGCTGGCGGGGCTCGCGCCGGACGACCTGCGCCTGCGCCAGGCCTACGACGAGGGCGCCGCGGCCGGGATGGAGTGGAGCTTCGACACCATCGACCTGGGTGAGGACGCGCACCCCAACACCGCCGTCTTCCGCGTGGAGCGCGATGGCGAGACGGTGCAGCTTCGCGGCGCATCGCTGGGCGGCGGCCGCGTTGAAGTCACCGAGATCGACGGCTTTCCGGTCGCGCTCGGCGGCGACTATCACACGCTGGTGCTGCTGGCCCACGACGAGCCGGGCACCATCGCCGCGGTCGCGACGGTGCTCGCCGGGCACCACATCAACCTCGCGACCATGCGCGTGGACCGCACCGGCCGCCACAAGGACGCGCTGATGACCATCGAAGCGGACGAGCCGGTGGGCGAGGCGACACTGGGCGCGATCCGGTCGTTTCCGTGGCTGCGGTGGGCCCGGGCGATCCCGAAGATCTCGTAGGGGCGGGGGAATGGGGAATGGGGAATAGGGGGAATCTGAGCGGAAGGGACCTCTCCGCTTCGCGAGGTATCGTAGTTGCAAGCGGTTACCCATTCCCGATTCCCCATTCCCCATTCCCCGCAGTTCCATGCACAAGTCCATCGAATCCCTGATCCGCGAGGCCGACGAGACCGGCCGCA
>DASVTZ010000159.1 GCA_036387335.1 Longimicrobium sp. | reverse complement strand
GGCGGTGGGAGTTGAATGGCGGTAGGGGCTGCGCTTCGGTATAGGACGACTCGCCGGGCGTGGCTTGCACACCCTGACGCGGGGGGCCGCGCCGGTCCGTGCCGACCGCGGATCGCACCCGCATACAATCGGCTGCGGCCGCACGGTGTGCAAGCGTCGCGGAGGAGCGCGTCCTATCTTGTGAAGCAGCCGAGGCGCCCCTGCGCCCCGACTTCCACGCGGCCCGGGTGGGCCGCCCTCTCGACCGGCGCGAATGGTGACGGCAGACTGGGGGGAGATCTACCGCAAGACTCACCGGGACCTGGTGCGCTTCCTCTACCACAAGGTATGGGATGCCGAGCGCGCCGCGGACCTGGCCCAGGAGGCGTTCGCCCGTGCGCTGGGCCGCGCGCCGGACAACCCGCGCGCCTGGCTCTTTCACGTAGCCGCCAACCTGGCCCGCGACGAGGCGCGCACCGTCATCCGCCGCAAGAAGCACCTGGCGCTCCTCAAGGACGAGGCGCACCACGAGGGCCGCGCCGCCCCCCCTCCATCGGAGGAGATGGAGCACGGTGAACAGGTGGAGAAGGTGAGGCAGGCGCTGGACCGGCTCGGCGAGCGCGACCGCGAGGTGCTGCTCCTGTGGGACGCCGGGCTGAGCTACCCGGAGATCGCCGCGCAGTCGGGGCTCGCGCAGGGGGCCATCGGCACCACGCTGGCCCGCGCGCGGCGGAGGCTGGTGGAGGCACACACGCTCCTGGAAGGAACGCATGCAGCACGTGGATGAGGGCCTCCTGCACGCCTGGCTGGACGGCGAGCTGCCGTCCGCCGGCCCGGAGGGTGCGCGCGCGCTGGAGCGGCACCTGGAGGAGTGCGCCGCGTGCCGCGCCCGCGCCGGCGAGGAGCGGCGGATACGCGACGACGCATCGTCCATCCTGCGACGCGCCGACCCGGCCGAGCACCCGTCGCCGGGGGTGATCCCCTTCCCCGCCCCGGCGCCCGCGCGGCGCACCGCCCGGCCGTGGGTCGTCCTCGGCTGGGCGGCGAGCGTGCTGATCGCGCTGGGGATCGGGTGGATGGCGCGCCCCGAGCCCGATGCCCCCATCGCCATCAACGCGCCCGCGCGCCCGCCAGCGCCCGCCGCCGACGCCGTAGGTCCTGAGACGTCCGCCAAGCCCGCGCCCGCCGTGCAGTCCGCGCCGGCCGCCGCCGGCGCGGTGCGAACCCCCGCGCCCGTCTCCCCGCGCGCGGGCGGTGGCGAGCGCCGCAGCGATCCCGCCCCTCCCGTGGTGGCCCTCGACGTGGCTCCGGCCGCACCGGAGCCGGTGGCGATGGCCGAGTCTCCTCCGCCGCCAGCGCCTGTGTCGTCGGCCAAGGTAGCCGAGGAGCCGGTCTCCGCGCCGCCACCGCCGCCCGCGCCGCCACCACCACCTTCATCACCCCCCGTGCTGGCCGCGGCTCCCCCGCCGCCGCCGGTGGCGAGTGCCCCTGCCGCTCGGCGGGCGGAGCGCACAGCGGGAGCCCGCGTGGAGAAAGCCACGGAGACGGTGACGCTGCGCGGGCGGGTCACGGACACGCAGGGCGCGGCCGTATCAGGGGCGACCGTGAGCGTCCCCGCGCTCGCGGCCAGGACCGTCACCGACGCGGACGGGAGCTACACCCTCTCCGTTCCCGCGACGAGCGGCACCGTCCAGGTGGTGGCCTCGCGGATCGGGGCGGCGACCCAGTCCCGCTCGCTCGACGCGCGGCCAGGAGCCTCGAACACGGTCGACTTCGCGCTGGGTTCCGATGTCCTCTCGTTGGAAGGCGTGGTCGTGACGGGCCAGGGAACCGTCGCCAGGAGCCGCTCGGCCACGGCAGCGGGCATCGCCGCTCCCCCGCCGGACGCGTGGCGCACCGTGGATCGCGCCGAGGCAGAGCGGCTGCTCCGGCACCCCCTGGTCACCGTCCCGAGCCTTCCGCTGCTGGAGATCGAGGTGGGTGAGGGGGAGGGGCGTTCCGCGGTGCGCGTGACCCAGCGCCTTCCGGACGGCACGGCGCTCTCGCTCCTGCAGTGGCGGGGTGCCGGTGCCCGCGCCCCGCGCCCCTGCGAGGCGCCGGATGCCGGTGCGACCTGCCTCGCGTTCACCCGGTCCGGTGTCCTCGTGGAGGCCAGCGCCCCGGTCTCCGCGGACGCTCTCCGTGCCGCCCTTGCGCCGTTGTTCTGAGCCGGGCCCCCGCCCCATTCGCGGAGTTCGGCGCGGGGGAAGGCACGGGCAGCCACGCGGGGCGGCCCCTACGCGGATCTGTGCCGAGGGGCGGGGGTCGAGGCCGGGGCGAGGGAGGGCAGACACGGAGGTCTGCCCCTACGCGGATCTGTGCCGAGGGGCGGGGGTCGAGGCCGGGGCGAGGGTGGGCGCGATGAATCGCGCCCCTACGGGATTGGTGCGTCAGGGCGGGCCGGACGACCGGCACTGACGCACGCAAACACCCCTCCCCCGCAGTTTGGGGGAGGGGCAGCGAGGAACGAGCGGGGGAGGGGGCCCGGCGATGCCCCCGACGCGAGCGGGGTTCTCCCCCTCACCCGCCCTGCGCCCCCGCGGGAGGGGGCCGGGGGGAGGGGGCCTGCGTCTCCTCCTCGTCCGCGATCATGTTCTCGTTGCGGTCGTCGTGGAGGACCGGGCGCTTGGGGTCGTCGGACTCGTCCAGCGGGTCGTGGGTGACCGCGCAGTTCTCGTCCAGCACCTGCGGAAAGGCCAGCGAGCCCACCACCGACAGCCCCAGCACCCCCGCCACCACCCCCAGCGACACGCCGATCGGGATGTGGTAGTAGCCCGAGAGCAGCATCTTTGCCCCGATGAACACCAGCACGATCGACAGCCCCAGCTTGAGCAGATGGAACTTGTCGATCACCCCCGCCAGCAGGAAGTACAGCGACCGCAGGCAGAGGATGGCGAAGACGTTGGAGGTGAAGACCAGGAACGGGTCGCGGGTGACGGCGAAGATCGCCGGGATGGAGTCCACGGCGAAGATCAGGTCGGTGGTCTCCACCAGCACCAGCACCACGAAGAGCGGCGTCGCCACGTGCCTCATCCTGCCGCCCACCTCCTCGCGCACGAAGAAGCTCTGCCCGTGGTACACCGGCGACACCGGGAAGAAGCGGCGCATCAGCTTGAGCGCGGGGTTGGACTCCGGCTCGATGTCCAGCTCGTCCTGCGTGGCCATGCGGATGCCGGTGAACACCAGGAAGGCACCGAAGACGTAGATGATCCAGTGGAAGCGCTCGATGAGGAGCGCGCCGGCGCCGATCATAGCGCCGCGCATCACCAGCGCGCCCAGCACGCCCCAGAACAGCACGCGGTGCTGGTACTTGGGCGGGACCTTGAAGTACGAGAAGAGGAGTACGAATACGAAGATGTTGTCGACGGAAAGGGCCAGCTCGATCAGGTATCCCGTTACGAACTCCAGCGCCTTCGCCTTTCCTGACACGCCCACGGGGAGCCATCCCCACGCGATCCCGCTGGCGAAGATCATCGCCAGGATCACCGTGATCCCGCTCCAGCGCGCCGCCTCCTTCGGCGCCACCACGTGGGCCGTGCGGTTGAAGACGCCCAGGTCGATGGCGAGCATCACCAGAACGAAGACCAGGAAGCCTACCCACGGCCATACGGAATGTACCAAGACGCTTCTCCCGTGCTCCCGCGCGCTGGCGGGGGTCAAAAACAAGGGGCGACACCCTCGTCACGAGGCCCCCTTGCTCTCGCAACTGGGGTCCCGCGACGAAGGTCTCGCCCTGACGTGGCGCGCGTGGCGCCGCTATCCCGGCCGGACCGTGCGGAGCTCTCGCCCCGCAGTCTTGACGATCCGGCCGCCGGGTGTCTCCCCGGTGGACTACTCCCCTTCGATGTATGCGCGGAAGGTACTCAGCAAGGGGCGGGCCGTCAAACTACGTATCCTCGCTCGCACGCCTCGTCGATCGTCCGCACCACCCACGGCCACACGCCGGGCGCGCCCTCCTCGATGGGCGCCATGCGGCGGAGGATCTGCGCGCGGGTGATGCCGTGCAGCTTCCAGGTGCCGCCGTCGCTGTTGAAGTTCACCAGGAGCGGCTGCAGGCGGTCCAGCGCGACGGCGAAGCGGGCATCGGGGGTCTCGCCCGCCTCGAACTCGTCCCACAGGGCGCGCGTCTCGTCCGCTTGGTCGGGAGGAAGCAGGCCGAAGATGCGCTCGGCGGCGCGCGTCTCGCGCGCCTCCTTGTCCATGTGCGCGCCGTCGTCGTAGCAAAAGGTGTCGCCCGCGTCTATCTCCACGATGTCGTGCACCAGCACCATGCGGATGGCGCGCAGGAGGTCGGTGCCGGCGGGGGCGTGCTCGGCCAGGGCGAGGGCTGCCATCGCCAGGTGCCAAGAGTGCTCCGCGCTGTTCTCGCGCCGCGAGCCGTCGATCAGCGAGGTCTGGCGGAGGACCCCCTTGAGGCGGTCCACCTCTACGACGAAGGCGAGCTGGCGCGAGAGGCGGTCCTCCGTCACAGCTCGATTCCCTCGTCCGCGGCCTCGGCCTCGCGGCGGGCGCGGCGGCGCTCCGCCATCTCGTGGAGGCGGTGGTCCTCGTCCGTCTCCAGGATCAGCGGCGGCACGGGGGCGGGCTTGCCGTTGAGCATGTCCAGCGCGACGTAGGTGAGAAAGCAGCGGTTGGTGGTGCGCCGCTTCCCCGTCTCGATCTGCTCCGCCTCCACGGTCACCATCACCTCCATCGAGGTGCGCCCCACGCGGATCAGCCGCCCGTGCGCCTCCACGAAGTCGTTGGCGTACACCGGCTCGCGGAACTCCACGCGGTCCACCATCACCGTCACCACGGGGAGGCGCGCGTGCCGGCGCGCCACCACGCCCCCCGCCTTGTCCACCAGCGCCAGGATCTCCCCGCCGAAGACGTTGCCATGGTGGTTGAGCTGGTCCGGCATCATGCTCTCCGAGAGCGTCGACGCCGACTCGCGCGGCGTCTTTCCGGCGGGTGTACTCTCTTCGTTTTCGGGCATCTGGATCGCTGCGGTTTGAGGGCCTTTTGCGTCAACGACAGTGTAGCGTGTGGCACACCTGGCGGCCATGTGGCGGCAGGTTGACTTGCCAATCGCGGATGATCATATCTCTACACAGATCATCCGCCGCATCACACCAGGAAGGGTCTCATGGCTACCCGGGAGCAGTCTGCTGGCAGGAAGAAGCTGCGCGCGAGTGAAGGCACGCTCATTCGCCGCAAGAGCATCAAGATCGATCAGAACAAGCTCGACCGCGCGGTGGAGCTCCTTGGCGCGAGCTCGGAAACCGAAGCAATCGATCAGGCGCTCGAGATGCTCTTCTTCAGGAAAGCCCTGCTCGCCAGTGTCGATCAAATCGCGGGGAAAGGAGGGATGGAGGACGTTTACGAGGGTGGCTACGCCGACGAGTTGATGAAGTGACCAAGTTCGCCCTCGATACACAGCTCTACGTCCAGGCCTTCCGGAATGCCGATTCCGGTGAGGAGCTGCGACAGTACTACCGCGAGTACACTCCCAAGACTCATCTGTCGTCCGTAGTACTGCACGAACTCGCGATCGGGGGCACCTCAGAAGAGTCGGCGGGTTGGACGGAAAGAGTCGGGCGGCAGTTCCAGAGGCTGACCCGGATTTTTACGCCTTCGCACAACGCATGGCGTAATGCGGGCACCGTGCTCTCCCGTCTGGCAAAGGAGCGCGGGATAGAGTTGCGGAGGATACCGCGTTCCCTGGTCAACGATGTCCTCATCGCTGCATCGTGCCGAGAAGCGGGTGTAACTCTGGTGACCGCGAACGCCAGAGATTTCGAGATGATTCGACGGGTGCTACCGTTCGACTTCGTTCCACCGTGGCCGTGACCGCGTGTTCTTCAACGCCCAGCCGAGCCGGGGGGGCGGCGTGCTCGCGGTAGAGCCGCGCGGCGCCGTAGGTGTACGGGACGAAGAGGAGGGCGAGGAGGAGCGCGAAGTTGACGGCGGCGAAGGCGGTGCGCAGGGCCAGGCCGCGGTGCAGGGCGATGGGCGGCTTGTAGACGCGGCCGGGACCCTCCAGCAGGAAGACCACGAGCGCGGCGTGAATGGGCGTGTGGCCGATCACCTCCACCTTGCCGAAGACCAGCGTGGTCGTGAAGAAGACGAGCGTGATGACCAGCGCCAGCGGCCGCTGCAGGAGGTTGATGATCAGCAGGTAGCCCAGCGAGAACTCCACAAACGCCGCGGCCAGGAGGAAGAAGCTCAGCGGAAGCCCCAGCGAGAGCCGCGGGTTCTGCTCCAGTACGTACAGGCCCCACTGCGGGTACACCATCTTCTCCAGCGCCACCCAGCAGAGCGAGAACCCCACCGACGCGTACAGCGCCGGAAGCCCGGTGCCGCGGATCTTCCGCTCCCCCGCGCCGCTCACGGCCAGGTAGTAGCCGATCCCTGCGTACAGCACGTAGTCCAGCATGTGAAAGGGGCCGAAGCGGAAGACGCCGATCCCGTAGAGCGCGATCAGCCCCGCGCCGGCCAGGGGCACGGTGCGGTCAAAGAGGAGGAGGAAGGCGAGCGCGAACTGGAGCCAGCCCAGCCACCCCTCCGCCACGCGCAGCTCGGGCGCGAGCATCGCGTCCGCCTGCCACGACAGGAGGAGCGCCGCCCCCGCCCCGATCCGCATCACCAGCACCGCCCGGTCGCCGCGAGACGAGAGCCAGTCGTTGACGCGGCGGTACGCGGGAAGGTCGCCCAGGCGCCGGTCGAGGAGCACCATCGCCGCGATGGTGGCCATGCTCAGCAGCGCGAGCGCGAAAAAGGTGGGCGTGAGCACTTCGCCCGCGGTGCGCGGGCGGTCGCCGAAGGAGAAGCGGCTGAACCACTTGACGTGCGCCCACGCAGGGTGCGCGGTGGCCGTCACCAGGAGCAGCGCCGGCGCGATCGCCCGGGCGGCGGCGCTCACGCGCGCACCCTCGCCACGACGCTGATCTCCACCTTTACGCCGTGCAGCGCGGCGCCCAGCGTGGTGCGCGAGGGGTACGGCGGGCGAAAGGCTTCGCGGTAGAGCGTGTTGAACTCGCCCCAGTCGCCGATGTCCTCCAGGTACGCGGTGACGGAGACGATGTCGTCCATGGTGGCGCCCGCGGCAGCCAGCACGAGGCGCACGTTCTCCAGCACCCCGCGCGTCTGTTTGGCCAGCGTCTCGCCCTGGAGCTCGCCGGTGACGAGGTCGCGCGGCACCTGGCCGGAGACGAAGATCATGTCTCCCGCGCGCACCGCCCGCGAGTAGGCGCCGACCGGTGTGGGGGCGCCCGGCACGCTCACCGGCTCCCACGCGCGCCCCTCCGTGCCGGTGTCCGTGGGGATCTCCATCGTCCCCTCCGACACCATCACGGCCGAGCCGCCCACGCGCGACCGCAGCACGATGCCGTTGTGCACGTCCGCCTCCAGGTAGATCGCGCTGGGGCGGCCCATCTCCTCGCCCTGCTCCACCGTCCAGCGCAGGGTGCCCTGCTGTGCGTCGCGCGCCAGATACCCGGCCAGCGCGGCGGCGGCGGCGCCGGTTGCGGGGTCCTCGGGAATCCCCATCGCCGGCGCGAACATCCTCACCCGCACCGTGGCCCCCGGCGCGGCGGGAACGACGGGGTAGACGCCCGGCGCATCGGTGTGGGCCAGCACGCGCTCCCACGCGGCGAGGTCCAGCCGCGCCCGGCCGAGCGTGGCCACGTCGCGCAGCGGGATTACGGTGAAGCCCACGCCCGCCGACGCCACCGCCGGCTCCCAGTCGTCCGACAGGTCGGCGGCGCCGAGGCCGAGCACGGCGGCGAGCTCCTCGCGCGCGGGCGCCGGGCCCACGGCCGGCGGCTGGGCGGAGGTGAGCTGCGCGAAGTCCGGCTTTCCGCCGCGCACCCTCACGCGCACGGGCACCGGCCCGACGCCCTCCTCCAGCACCACCTCCGTCTCGCCCTCCACCGCCGGCACCTCGCCCAGCGCCACCAGCAGGAACGCGGTGCCCACGGTGGGATGCCCCGCGAAGCGAAGCTCCGAGCCGGGCGTGAAGATCCGCACGCGCCTCGTGCCCCCCGCCTCCGGGGGAAAGACGAAGACCGTCTCCGACAGGTTCAGCTCGCGCGCGACCGCCTGCATCTGCGCATCGGAGATCCCGCGCGCGTCGGCGAAGACGGCCAGCGGGTTGCCGCCGAAGAGGCGGTCGGTGAACACGTCCAGCGTGTGGTAGCGGTAGCGCATGGGTCGGGTACGGTTCGGGTCGGTTGCGTGCACGCGGGCGCCATCTACGTGCAAGATACTAACTGCGCCTCACACAGAGTCACAGAGGGGACGGCAAGAAACAGCGGAAGGGGTTCTTCGCGGCTTGAAGTTCCCCTCCGTGTTCGCGGTGTGATGGTTTTCCTTCCCGGCATCTGGCGCAACCGCCTGCGCTGCCTTATACTGCGCGCCGTGCGCTGTGCACCCCGGCGATTTGTAGCGATTGCATCCGGGTCAACAACTGCTAAACCGCGTGGGAGGGGTCCCGTGCGAAGTCGCCGCGGGACCCCTTTTCCGTATCCTGAATCCAGGAGCCAACCGTAATGAGCACGCTGATCGACCCGGCCCGCATCGCCGAAGAGACGGGCCTGACGTACACCTTCAGCTCGGAATCGGTATCCGAGGGCCACCCGGACAAGGTCTGCGACACCATCGCGGACAGCATCCTGGACGCTTACCTCGCGCAGGACCCCAGCGCCCGCGTCGCCTGCGAGGTGCTGGTGAAGGCCAACCACGTGGTGCTGGCGGGCGAGATCACCTCCACCGCGCTGGTGGACCACGAGGCGCAGGTGCGCGAGGCCGTGCGCGAGATCGGCTACACCGACGCCGACCAGCTCTTCCACGCGGACACGCTGGAGATCCGCTCGCTCCTCTCCGAGCAGGCGCCGGAGATCGCGCAGGGCGTCAACGCCGTCACCAGCCAGTCCGGCGACCAGGGCGCGGGCGACCAGGGGATCATGTTCGGCTACGCGACCGACGAGACGCCGGAGCTGATGCCCCTCCCCATCCTCCTGGCGCACCGCCTGTCCTACGCACTCGCCGAGCTGCGCAAGGCCGGAGCGGCGTCGTGGCTGCGTCCCGACGCCAAGACGCAGGTGTCGGTGCTGTACGGACCCGACGGCCCGCAGGCGGTCACCGACGTCCTCGTCTCCACGCAGCACTCGGCCGACGTGGCGCAGGAGGAGATCCGCCAGTTCATCGCGCAGACACTGGTGCCGCGCGCGCTGCAGGGGTGGTACCGCGACGACCTGCGGCTGATGGTGAACCCCACCGGCAGCTTCGTGCAGGGCGGCCCCTCGGCGGACGCGGGCGTCACCGGCCGCAAGATTATCGTGGATTCGTACGGCGGGATGGGGCGCCACGGCGGCGGCGCGTTCAGCGGCAAGGACCCCAGCAAGGTGGACCGCTCGGGCGCCTACTTCTGCCGCTACGTCGCGCGGCAGGTGGTGAAGGAGGGGCTGGCCCGGCGCGCCGAGGTGCAGGTGGCCTACGCCATCGGTATGGCGGAGCCGGTGTCGGTGAAGGTGGACACCTTTGGCACCGGCGACCCCACGCGCGCCGCCGCCTTCGTGCGCACCTTTGACTTCCGCCCGCGCGCCGTCATCGAGCGGCTGGACCTGCTGCGCCCCATCTACCGCTCCACCACGAACTACGGCCACTTCGGAAAGCCGGGGCTCCCCTGGGAGGCGTGATCGCGTAGCGGTAAGAACAACGGAGAAAAGCCTTACACAGAGACGCAGAGGAAAGGGCAAGGACACGGAGAACCCCTTCGTTGTTCTTGCAGTGCCCCCTCCGCGGCTCTGTGTGAGGCCGTTTTTTTAACCGCCTCCCCGTTCACACCTTGACCACGGGTGGCACTTTCCGCTAGCGTTCTGGTACACCAACCTGCACGCAGTCTCTCCGCAACCGCCGGCGCTCGCCGGGCGGCCGCTCACCGCACTCCGCTGTACCGCCATGGCCATCCGATCGATATCCGCCGCCGCCGCGCTCCTGTTCGCGCTCGCCGGCACCGCGCACGCCGCCAATCCGGACCCCGAGCGCTGGATCGACATCAGCCCAGAGACGCTCAACTCCGGCGAGATCCGCCTGCCGGTGGGCGAGCTCGACGGCGCGGAAGGCCCGTCCGTGCTGCGCGTGCAGATCCTCCTCAACCGCGCCCTCTTCTCGCCAGGGATGCTGGACGCGCGCTGGGGAGCCAACGTGCGCACCGCCACCCGCTGGTTCCAGAAGCGCGAGGGGCTGGAGGAGACCGGCATCGTGGACGAGGCCACCTACGACGCCCTCATGCGCGCATCCGGCCGGCCCGACCGCCTCGTGCGCCAGCACACACTGAGCGCCACCGACGTCGAGGGTCCCTTCGTCGTCCTGCCGTCCAACATGTACGACCGGGCCAAGCTGACGTGCTCGTGCTACCAGGCGCTCTCCGAGAAGCTGGCCGAGCAGTTCCACACCCGCGAGGGCGTGCTGGAGCGCCTCAACCCGGGGACGAACCTGGACTCGTTGGAGGCGGGCGACAAGCTGTGGGTTCCGCGCGTGCGCGAGCCGAACGTCGCCGCCAACATGAAGATCGCCGAGATCCTGGTGTCGGGCAGCGGCAACTTCGTGCAGGCGCGGGACAGCGCCGGCAACATCCTGGCGCACTTCGCATCCACGATGGGCTCCAGCATCGACCCCTCCCCCGAAGGCGAGGTCACGGTGCGCGAGGTGACGGCGAACCCGTGGTGGAACTACCAGCCCTCGCTGCTCAAGGTGCTGCGCAGCGACGGCCCCAGCGCCATGATCCCGCCGGGCCCCAACAACGCGGTGGGCTGGGTGTGGATCGGCCTGTCGGCGCCGCACTACGGCATCCACGGCACCAGCGAGCCGGAGACGATCGGCTACGCGACCTCGTCGGGTTGCGTGCGCCTCCCCAACTGGGATGCCCGCTTCCTCTCCCGTCGCGTGCGTCCGGGGACGAAGGTGCGCTTCGAGGACACCCGCAATGGCGAGCGCGTCATCCCCCGCCGCCCCCGCCCTCGCCTCCTCGGCACCCGCGCCGACAGCGTCGCCACCGAGCCGTAACCGGCGCGACCGCTCGAAATCCAAAGACGCAGGAAAGCCCGATGAGCTTTCCTGCGTCTTTGCATTGCAGCCCCGGTCTCACCTGCTGGCCGGCAGGACTCGCACTCTCCGCTCCACCCGCACAGGGCGCGTGTACGCTCGCCCGCTGCTGTCGCTCGGCGGACCTTCCCGCACCCCCACGAGACTCACCACCGCCTCACCCGGCTGGTCGAACCGCAGCGTGGCCGTTCGCCGCACGATACTCAACACCAGGGGGCATACATCAGGCCTTGCGCGGCCCACCCGCGGCTTGATTTCGGCGGTCCGGCCACGCACCCGCACGTACGTGCGCACGGTGTCGTCCCTGCATCCGCTCTCGAAAAGGGTAAAGGATACGGCGAATCGCTCCCCAGCCCGCACCCGCTCGGGAACGCTCACGACCGCCGTGTCGCTCCGCAATACGACGATCGCCGGCTCGGAGGATCGCCCTTCGCAAGCGCTTACTACCGTGGCGAGCAAGAGGACCGACACCCGGAATCCGAGGACATCAGCGGACATGTTGTTCCTGATAAGGGTGCTGCCTATCGCGATCGTTTCGTTGGTGGACCGCCACGCGCAGACCGGCCACACCCGATGACATACCGGCAGCTGACGGCGGAACAGCGTCGGACACGGGCGCGATCAATCGCGCCCCTCCGATGTACGCGTTGCGCGCCCAGCCGCGCGTCCAGCGAGAGCCCGTGGAAGCCGCCAAGCCAGCGCGCGTCCCGCACCTCCTCCTTGTGCCCCTCCACCCCGCCGAATTTGAGGACGGCCCGCCTGCGAGCCTCCGCGGGCGCCATCCCGGCGCGCACGTTCTTCTCCGTCTCCATCTGCAGGTGGAACGCGAGCTCCTCGTCCAGCTCGTGCCTTACGTCGCCCCTGCGCATCAGGGCGCGCATGCGCTTCCGCCAGCGTTTCGTCCAGGCCATGCGCCTCTACGTGGTTCGGAGGATGACGTCTACCATCTCAGCGTACCGGCGCCAGCTCTCCGTCTCCTCGCCCAGGGCCCGGCGGCCGGCGGGGGTGAGCTCGTAGTACTTGGCGCGGCGGTTCTGCTCGGTGGCCTTCCACTCGCTGTCGATCCACCCCTTCTCCTCCAGCCGCTGGAGGGCGGGGTAGAGCGAGCCCTGCCCCACGTGCAGCGCCTCGCGCGAGAGCTGCTCCAGCCGCTGCGCCACCGCCCACCCGTGCATCGGCTCCAGCGAGAGCGCCTTCAGGATCAGCAGGTCCAGCGTCCCGCGGAGCACGTCGTTCGCCGACGGCGATGGGTTCGGTTTAGGGGTCAAAGAGCACTCCGGATGGGTTGGTGTCGGTTACCGACACCAGCATGCATCCGCCTAGTGTCGGAAGTCAACAACAGGGTTCGTGATGCCCCGGATCAGGAGCGATCAAGTACCGTATGCGCCACCCTCAGCACGACTTTAACTCCTTGGGGAATCCAGTCTTGAGACCTTATCGGAACGCCGCTATCGTCTGCCGGCTCCCCGATGGATTACTTAAAACCACGCCACTAGAATCCGATGCCACCGCTGCCTCCGAGCAACCAGCCCGATCCGATTCGGCTCGCGCAGAACCACCTTGAGCGTGCACGACGCGCCACGTCGAAAGACCCGGTCGACTGGACGGACCTCACGGTATACGGCTTCTATTGCCTGGAGGTGGCCCTCAAGGCAGCGGCGGAGCACCTGGGGACCAGGTTCGCCACCAGCCATGCGCGGAAGGCTCAAATCGCGATGGAGTTCGCCACTAACCATAATCTGCCGGACGTATCCACTCTTCTCACTAATCTGAACGAAGCGAGAAAGGCGACCGGGTATGGGGATGTGTCAATCCCGCCTATGGACTCCGACGACCTGCTCGCACAACTTGAAGGGTACGTGTCCGCTGTGGTTCTCCTTCTGGCCGCGGACGATGACCCCGATGATGGTGGTTGAGATGCGAGCTGATAGACGGGATGTGCACCCGGCAACGGATGGCGAGACTCCGCAAGCCTCCTTGCAGCGGCTCGAGGAGGCGATTCTCGCATGGCCATCTCTGGAGGCGCGTGAGTGGACCCGGCGCATGGTCCAAGCCGCCGGCGCGAACCCGGCCGTTCTCGCCGTGGTGGCCATCGGCTCGGCGGTTCGCGCGGTCGAGGCGGCCGACGACGTCGACTTCCTGATTATCCACGCATCGCACGAAACCGCTGACCTGGGCCCGCTGCCACTCGATGTGGACGTACTCGCTTACCCAGCCACTCTGGTCGACGACAAGCTCGCCGCTGGCCATGACCTTCTTGGCTGGGCAGTGCAGTTCGGAGTTCTCGTGTTCGAACGTCAGCAGTTCTGGAGTTGCTTGACCGAACGCTGGATCAACCGTGTCCCGCTTCCATCCGCGGATCACGCCGCCGAGCGCGCTGCCCGTGCCCGTCGGCTCACCGAAGAGCTTCGTGCGGTCGGCGATCTGGAGGCGGCGGCAGAACAGAATGTCTGGTGGCTCACGCAGGATGCTCGGACGCGCCTGATCCGCGCAGGAGTCTATCCCGCATCGCGTCCAGAATTGGCTGAACAGCTTCGCGAGATCGGTGCTTACCCCCAGGCGGACGAGTTGGAGGCCGCCCTGGCCGACCGCCTCCGAACGTCCGTGAGCTGAAAAGAGAGAACCGCCATTCGGCGATTCTCTCCTTTCCATTTGCGGTCCCCTCTGCGGCTCTGTGTGAGGCCCAGCAGTTTACCCGTACAGCTACCGTCCGCGGCTCCGCGCGACATCTTCAGCGTACCATTCCTTGTAGCCTCGCCCCCGGTCCTCGACCGCGATCGGATCGCTTCCCACCGCCACCCACGACACGAACTGGAGCCGAGCGGCGCTGAGCCACGCCGGCTCGATCCGCGGCGCTTCGCGCGGCTGCGGAAAGTTCGCTACGAGATCGGTTGTGGAGCTCTGCGCGCGAGGCCCCGGCAGCACGAGTGAGAAGTCGCTGCCGGACGAGCCGCTGAATCGCAGCTCGATCGCTTCGCCGCGGCCCCGGTTCACCAGCAGGTACCTGGGCACGCGCGACTCGAACGTCGTTTCGGCCTGCCGATCGCCTGGCGGACTGACGGTGGAGGTACGCAGCTCGACCGCGGGGCCCTCCGGGAGACTCTCCACGTTCGTGACCCGGATCCGGCTTCCGCCGTTCGCCGAGCTGGCTCCCACGCGGAGCGGCATCTCCGCTCCCGCCCGGACCTCCCGCACCTCGAGCTGGCCTCGCAGCGAGAGCTTGGCCTGCCCCGCCGCGAGCGCCTGCCGCTGAGATGGCGACAGGTCGAGCGATACCCCGGCCGCGACCTGGGTGATTCGCTGGCGCTCACCGAGGTTGCGGAGACCATTCAGGCGCGGAATGGGTTCGTTGATCGAGACCAGCGGTTCCTTGACCCGCACGGCCGCGAAAGAACCGCCCGCCATCCGCATACGTACCGTGGGCGACACCAGCAGGTACTGGTGAAAGGGCGACGCGCCGGTCAGCCGGATGGTGAATCCAGTCTGCGAACCGGCCTTGAGCGCGAGCTCGCCGATCTCGATGGAAGCGGGCCGCAGGTGATTCGGGATCGGTCTCGATGCGGGAGTCGCCGAGGCGGCGGAACGGGGAAGCGCCATCGGGAGGAACATCAGCGCGATGCCAACGGCCACCGCGATGGCCGCACCGCGGCGCACGTCGCGGCTGTGGTACTGATGTGCCAGCAGCACGAGCATCCCGGCGATGAAAAACGGCCAGGTGCTCCACCCCGACGGGACGGAAGGCCCGATGCTGAATACGATCACCTGGACGGCGAACAGCCAGGCGAACCCGGCGACGGTGAGCGCCAGGAGGAAGCCGCGCAGGTCCCGGGTCAGCGAGGCGACGGCCGCAGCGACCGCCAGCCATACCCCGTACGAAAGCGCCGATCGTCCAAGGAGCCCGGGAAGGTCGCCCGGCGCCACGTCGTGCGCCCGGAGTCCCGCCAGCTGGCCGAGTAGCGCGATACCGATCACGACCACCACGCCGACGAGAATCTTGGCCGCGAACACCGCCGTGGAACGCAGCGGCAGGGTAACCCACAGCGAGTCGCCCCTGGCCGGCGAATCGGCCTGCACCAGAACCGCGAGCAGCACCGCCCCCAACATGACGACGCCGAGCATCCGGAGCGCCGGAGCGATGGCCGCGAAGACGCCCCACTCCGCCGCCGCCGCCCCGGCGGCCGCGACCACCGCGGCGTACGCCAGCAGGAGCCACCGCGACAGCCGAAGATCCTTGCGGGCCACGTGCAGCACCTGCGCATGCCACCTCATGATGCGACCTCCACGGTGTGCGTCTGCCCGCCGCTGCCCTGGGCGAGGGCGACGAAGATCTCCCGCAGCGAAGCGGCGCGCACGTCGATCCGCGCGGCTTCGGGAAACCACCCGCGCAATTCCGCGCCTCCCGCCGGACTCCCCGCGCCGGAAAGGAGGAAGCTGATGCGCGGTCCCGAACGCTCCACCGCCAGCCATTCCGCGGGCAGGCGCGCGGGGAGCGGCACCGCTCCGTTCGCGGCCACCACGTCCACGCGCCTGAGGCGCTCTCGCAGAACCTCCATCGGCTCCGAGAGCGTCAGCCGCCCCCGGTCTAGGAAGCCGACCCAGTCCGCCAGCATCTCCAGCTCGTCGATGTCGTGCGAGCACACCAGAATCGTCCACCCCTCCTCGCCGGCGGACTCCAGAAGCCCGTGGACGAGCTCATCCTTGACCACCGCGTCCATCCCCGTGAAGGGCTCGTCCAGCAGCAGGAGGCGCGGGCGGGGCGCCAGGGCACAGAGCAGCGCCGCCTTCATCCGCTCCCCCCGCGAAAGCGTGCCGATCTTGCGCCGCGCATCGAGCCGGAACCGGCGGCGCAGCTCGTTCGCGAGGGCGCGGTCCCAGGCTGGGTAGAGCGGCGCGAGGTACGACTCCAGCTGCTGGATCGTCATTCAAGCGGGAAGGGCCTGCCCCTCCGCGACGTACGTGATCCTCCCGCGATCGTCCGTCGTCAGCCTGGAGACGTCCCTGCCCAGAACGGATGCGCGGCCGGCGGTCGCCCGGCGCAGGCCCATCAGGATCTGGAGGAGCGTCGACTTCCCCGCCCCGTTCGCACCCAGCAGCGCGTAGAGCGCACCTTCCGGCACCTCCAGCTCCACGTCCACCAGCGCGTGGACGCGGCCATAGCGGTGGCTCAGCCCGTTTGTTTCTACGATCGCCATCTCTGAGATCCTCCCGGTTCATTCCGCGCCCGCGCATTTTCGTGCGGCCCATCTTCCCCAAAGAGCTCCGCCCAGCGCGCGGAGACCGCGTCGAGCACGTCCTCCTCATCCAGCCCCAGCCGCTTCGCCTCCACCACGAGGTGCTCCACCGCCTCCGACAGCAGCAGCCGCCTTTCCTCCGGCGAGGAGTGCCGCGTCTCCGCCACGACGGTTCCGATGCCGGGGAGCACCTCCAGGATCCCGTCCCTCACAAGTTGCGCGACCACCTTGTGCGCCGTGTTCGGGTTGATCTTCAGCGCCTGGCTCAGCTCCCGCACCGACGGAAAGGACGAGCCCGGCGCCATCTCGCCCGCCACGACCGCCCGGGTCGCCGCATAGACGACCTGCCTGTAGGGCGACTCACCGGCCCTGAGCACCACCTCGAACGGAAGCATGATGTACTATGCGTCCTAGTACACCTGATGTCAACGGGGTCTTATGCGCTTCGGCGCGGAAAAAGTAGGGCGGCCCGAAATTCCGGACCGCCCCACTTCAAATCAGCGCGTCAGCGACAGCTTACTCGATCGGCGGGTAGCACCGGCCGCGCCGGCTCAGGCGTGAGCCCCCCGTGCAGTCAGCCGGAGATCGTCGACGGAAATTTCGTCTCGCGTCCAGGATAGATCCTCCACCGAGAGGTCGAATGCGTCGAGAAACTCCCGGAGCGCGCTGACGAAGTCATCATCCAATTCCACGTGCACCTCCGTTCCCGGGTCACGCGTGCCGGCATGGCGGACCAGCCCTACGATTCTCCCGGACCCCAGGCGGACCAGCGCTCCCTTGTACGCGTCCAGGTTATCGTAGCCGTCGAAGAAGGTCAGCCCAAATGCGCGCGAAAAGAGCTCCGGCTGAACACGCGTGACCGCGATAGCGTCCACGTAGCGGTCCTGCCACTCCTTCGGTTCAACCTGCGTAAAAACCGGAGAGCTCATATGGCACCATCCTGAGTATTCCTGGTGACCTTCACCTTGATCTTCGCGTAATCCCCTTCAACGATCACGCCAACCCGTGGCCCTGTCCAGCGTGCGCGATGCGGAGCCGTAATCGCGTCCGGCGGCACGTCGGTCGTGAACTCAAGCCTCTCTCGCCGACGCCTTGTACCTGCACCAGATCTAGTCCGTGGGGTCCCGACCTGCCCCGAATCCCGCTCTCCCATCACAGCGGACCTTGGATTTCCTGCCGACATGCAGATGTAGCCACCTGGGAACACGAGCCGGCTCGGGCACATCTTTCGCGTCAGGAGGTTATAGGGGCCTCTAAGTTCCCGGACCCTGGCCGCCTCCTCGTACTTCTCGCACGCAAACTCCTGCGTCCGTAAGCTACGAGAGTCGCGCGGCGCCGAAGAGCTTTGAACAGCCGTGCCGACCCGGCGCGCTTGGTAGAGCACCAAGGCCTTCAGTAGGCGCGACACCGCTATCGCTTATGACATCCGAAGACGCCTAGCTCTCGCAAGTCTCCCGACTGATCTGCCGTGCGATCCGATCAGCACGCGCGCGTAACCGCGGGCCTATTGTGCTCAGTTGCTGTGCCCGTTGCCAGTGCTCAACACCGTAGATCCACCCTTTTAGAACCCGCGACTCTCACGCGATCACGAGGAATGGTTTCGCGTATGAACATCCCGGACGTTGCTGTCGGAGCTATAGTCGCCGCTACTATCACGGGGCTTCTTTCTCTGCTGGGTCTTATCATAGCTAAGGAGCAGAAAGTATCTGAGTTCCGGCAGGCTTGGATTGACGCGCTCAGAAGTGAGCTTGCCGAACTGCTGGGGCACATCAACGCGATGTATCAAGGAGAGGCCATTCTAACTGACGATCCAGCTGGTAGATGGACTCGGGTACGGGAGGACTATGTGGGTGCTAACAAGAACATCTCGAGCATTCGTCTCCGGCTGAACCCGAAGGAAAGTGAAGACATTCTGAAAACCCTCTCCGATCTGGAAACTGCCTTCAACTCAAGGAAGCCTCTTATGCACTTGGATCTCGTACAACTTGAGAAAAACCTTCTGGACCAGGCCAAACTATTGTTGAAAACCGAGTGGATCAGGGTCCGAAAGGGCGAGATCGTGTATCGCGTAGCTCGCGCCACTGCATTAGCGGTTGTTTGCGTATGCTTGATATCGATAGCGGCCTATCTCGCCTCAATGTGGGTACCCCGGTAAGGAGAACCGTGGAGCCTGAACTACTACTCGGAAACTTCTAAGTCTGCACTCCGGCGCTCAGTCGCCGGACCACCTCGCGCTGGCCGCGGCAATACACAGTCAGGCACACCAGCTCCCCCGCCGCATTACGCTCTCCCACCACCACGTGCGCTCGCGCTTCTGGTACGGTATGCGGAGCGTGCCTCCGGTGCCCGCGGGACCGCATCCTGCTCATCTACCAGCATCCGGTTGGCTGTGCCGCATGGCGCGCACGGCGCGCAGGATCTAGTATGTGATCGACTATCCCGAGCGGTGTGGTACCGGGCGAGACCCGTTGCTGGTTGCGCCGGGTGGTTGATCTCCGTGCTGAGTCCTCTCAACAACCGCGACAAATGAAAGCCAACGCCGCTCCTCTTCTTGCAATTTTCGAGAAAAAGATGCGCCTGGATGTTCCACTGTTCCAGCGGCAGTACGTGTGGAGCCGAGAGCAGCAATGGGAGCCGTTGTGGGAGGATATAGAACGGAAGTTCATAGAGTATTTGGAAGGCCGAAAGGATGCGCCCGTGCATTTTCTCGGGGCGATGGTGCTCGACCAGAAGCAAACCCCGGTCACTCACGTCGAGAAGCGACAGGTAATTGATGGACAGCAGCGACTAACCACATTGCAGGTGTTTCTCGCCGCGTTCCGCAACTTCTGCCGGGAGCAGGATGCCGATGAGCTCGCAAGGGAGTGCGAAGGTTATACACTCAACAAAGGGATGATGGCGGATCTGGAGACTGAACGCTTCAAGGTCTGGCCCACGCAACTCGACCGCACGCAGTTCGTGCATGTCGTCGGTACCCCGTCTCGTGCGGCGCTCGAAGTGGTCTATCCGCTGGTCCGGCAGAAATACGCGCGCAAGGCCGATCCGCGCCCGCGCATGGTCGAAGCGTACCTCTTCTTCCATTCCCAATTACACGAGTTCTTCCTCGGTACAACATCGGAGCCTCCCCTTGCAGCGGACCAGCCGATCACCGCACGCCTCGAAGAATGTTTCCAGGCACTGCGCAACGCCCTGCAGGTCGTCGTAATCGATCTCGAGCAGGATGACGATGCGCAGGTCATATTCGAAACGCTTAACGCGCGTGGCGAGCCTCTACTCCCGGCCGACCTTCTTCGGAATTTCATTTTCCTTAGGGCCGGGCGTGCAGGAGAGCCGCAGGAAGAGCTTTATAACGAGTACTGGCGCGCGTTCGACGAGGCGTTCTGGCGAAAGGAGATCCGCCAAGGTCGTCTGAATCGCCCCCGTAGCGATCTGTTCATGCAGCACTTCTTAGCAAGCCGGCAGGCGGTCGACGTTCCTGCCAAACACCTATTCGTCGAGTATAAGCACTGGATCGAACGGCAGAAGCCGTTCAACTCGGTGCGGGAAGAACTAGCGGTACTATCGAGACAGGGTGCCGACTTCCGGCGGCTTATTGAGCCGCAGCAGAACGATCCACTCTTTCCTCTGGCTACGTTTCTGGACCGCTTCGATATGAGCACGGCGTACCCGCTGCTTCTCGCGCTGATGGACAGCGGATTGGACGACGCAGAGTGGGAGGGGTTGTCCGAAGCGCTGGAGTCGTACGTGCTCCGCCGCGCGGTTTGCGGTCTTACAAACAAGAACTACAACCGCATCTTTCTGTCTCTTACCCGCAACTTACGCCGGGGGAGTGCGACTGCAGTCAGTCTTCGCCAGAACCTGCTGGATATGACTGGAGAATCATCCGAGTGGCCCTCCGACAACGCCTTCGCGCATGCATGGCGAACCATCCATGTGTACCAGACCCTACAGAACCCAAAGATCGTTCATATCTTCCGGCGGCTGAATGACACGTATGCCAGCACGAAGTCGGAGGGAGTGGTGGTGAACGGCCCATTAACGGTCGAGCACATCCTGCCACAGAAGTGGCTGGACCATTGGCCGCTTCCGAATGGATCACGGGGAATGACATTGGGTGAGCTGTGGGAGGCCGCTCCTGACGACCCACGGCGGCTCGCCACTATCCGAAGGAACAACCTCTTGCAAACGATCGGGAATCTTACAATCATCGCCCAACCACTCAACTCCGCCGTCTCGAATTCGTCGTGGTCTGTGAAGAAACCGGAACTACTCGTCCACGCGTTGCTTCCCATTACCCAGCAGCTGTACAAGTTCGAAAACTGGGATGAAGACGCTATCGAGACGCGTTCTGAACAGCTGTTAGAACGTGCTCTACAGTTGTGGCCAAGGGATCGCCGGTAAGTGGGTAGATAGAGAAAGGAGAGAACCGCCATCCGGCAGTTCTCTCCTTTTCATCTTGAAGTCCCCTCTACGGCTCTGTGTTGACGCCCCAGCAGTTTACTTCATCAGCCCCTTCGCGATCGTCTGGAGCTGCATGTTGCTGGTGCCTTCGTAGATGGAGCCGATCTTGGAGTCGCGGTAGAACTTCTCCACCGGGTACTCGCGGGTGAAGCCGTAGCCGCCGTACAGGTCCACGCAGGTGGAGGTGATCTTCTGCGCGACCTGCGACGAGAAGAGCTTGCCCATCGCCGCTTCCTGCAGGAAGGGAAGGCCGGCATCCTTGAGGCGGGCGGCGTTGTACACCATCAGGCGCGCGGCCTCCAGCTCGGTGGCCATCTGCGCGAGCTGGAACTGCACGCCCTGGAAGTCGGCGATGCGTTTGCCGAACTGCTCGCGCTCCTGCACGTACTTCACCGTGGCGTCCAGCGCCCCCTGCCCGATCCCGATCATCTGCGCGCCGATGCCGATGCGGCCCTCGTTGAGCGTCTCGATGGCCGTCTTGTAGCCCTTGCCCACCTCGCCCAGCACGTTCTCGTCGGGGACGAAGACGTCTTCCAGGATCAGCTCGGTGGTGGACGAGGCGCGGATGCCGAGCTTGTCCTCCTTCTTGCCGACCGCGAAGCCGTCGAAGCCCTTCTCCACGATGAACGCCGTGATCCCCTTGTAGCCGGCCGACGGATCGGCGTTGGCGAAGACGATGAAGATCTCCGCCTCGCCGCCGTTGGTGATCCACAGCTTGCGGCCCGTGACGCGGAACCCGCCGTCCGCCTTCACCGCCTTCGTGGTGAGCGCGAAGGCGTCGGAGCCGGAGCCGGCCTCGGAGAGGGCGTAGGCGCCCACCTTTTCGGCGGAGAGCTGCGGGAGGTACTTGGCCTTGAGCGCCTCGCTCCCCCAGCGCAGGAAGGCGTTGTTGACGAGGGTGTTCTGCACGTCGACGAAGACGCCCACGCTGGCGTCCACGCGGCTGAGCTCCTCCACCACGAGCGCGGCGGTGAAGAAGGAGGCGCCGGTGCCGCCGTGCTCCTCGGGCACCTCGATCCCCATCAGCCCCATCTCAAAGAACTGGGGGATGAGGTCGGTGGACATCTTCTGGTGCTCGTCCATCTCGTGGACGAGGGGGCGGACGCTTTCCTCCGCAAAACCGCGCACCAGGTCGCGGAACATCTGCTCGTCTTCGCTGAGGACCGTCAGCGGCGCGCCGCCGGTCGCGAGGTCAACGGTTGCCATCGTCTGCCACTGTGCTTGGGGTTGAAGGCGGGCCAGCCCGGCCCAACTCGGTAATATCGCACGGGTTGCGGTGGATGTCGAGCGGGCGCGGCCCGGCATCGGCGCGGGCGCGCTCGATCAGCTCGAGCACCTGCTCCACCGGGGCGACCGACTCGAATCGCGGCAGGCCGCGCGTCGCGAAGCCGGCGTTCCTCGTGCGCGTAGCTCGCGCGGGAGAAAAGATGATGTCGCCGCTTCCGTCAGCCGCTTGTGACGGGAGCCGCCGGAGCGTCGGGATCCGCAACCCTCCATCCTCGATCAGACCTCGCCCCTTCACCCACGCGCCGACGCGCTCCAGGTTGGTGAGCTCGATGGCATCGACGTGACGCGGAAGCGAGATGACGATCCGCTGGTTGGTCACGACGTACCGGGTGCGGGCACGCCGGCGCGGGTCGAAGAAAAAGCGGACCGCGATCCAGTGGACGATGAAAACGGTGAAGGGCGAGCTGAAGAGAGCGTAGTCGATCGCCGACAGCTCCCCGAAGCTCCGCAGCGAGCGCCAGACGATCAGTGCGAAGAACGCACCGAACCCGGCCCCGACGACGTCCGCCGTGCCGAAGAAGACCCCCTGTCGCGGAGCGCCGGTCCAGAGCACACGCTCATCGGTGCGTAGCTCGATTGGTTCTGGCTGCACGGGCGCTCCGGGTGTGTTGCTCAGGGAACTCGCGCTTCAGCGGCGCGGACGCAGCCCCCTCGCGGCATACGCGATGCCGTCCGGACCCGCACCCACGTCGAAGAAGCGCGGGATGGTCCCCGTGGCGAGGTCCAGCACGCCCACCTGGTTGCGGCCCTGGAGCGCGACGAACGCGGTTTTGCCGTCCGGAGAGAGCGCGAAGCCCACGGGGCCGGCGCCGCCCTCGCCCGCGGTGCCGGCGGGGATCTGCACCAGCGCCGTTTCACGCCGCCCAGCCGCGTCGAAGATGCGCAAGGCGTTCAGCGCCGGGTTGGAGACGATGGCGCGGCGGCCGTCCGGCGTCAGGGCGAGGCGGTAGGGGAGGCCGGGCGCCGGGAGCGTGTCCAGCGGCGACAGAGTGGCCGCGTCGAGCACGGTGACGGTGTTGTCCTGGTTGCTCCCGATCCAGAGGCGCCGCCCGTCCGGTGACAACGCGATCCCCTCGGTGCGCGGCGCCACTTTGGTGGTGCGGGCGGGGGCGCGTCCGGTTACGTCGAGCGCCGTCACCGAGCCGCCGCCGATGTTGGCGGTGTAAATCGTCCGCCCGTCCGGTGACACAGCGAGCATGTGCGTCCCCGCCTCACCGGTGGGGAGGGCGCGCAGCACCGTGCCGCGGTTCAGGTCGACGATCAGCACGGCGCGGTTCGTCTCCACCGTCACGGCGAGCTGGCCATTGGGGAGGAAGGCGGAGCCGTGCGGGCGCCGGTACTCGCCGAGGTCGATGGTCCTCCCGACGGCGCGGCGGTCCAGGTCGATGAGGGTGAGCGAGCTGCCCGGCGTCTGCGCGCCGTAGTTGGTGACCACCGCCCAGCGGCCATCCCTCGACACGGCGACCTCGTGCGGGCCGACGCCGGTGGGGAGCGTCGCCAGGGTGCGCCCCGATGCGGCGTCGAGGATGGTGGCGGTGGCGGCCTGCTTGTTCGCCACCACCAGCAGGTCGCCGCGCTGGGCGTGCAGCGCGCCCGGGAGCGCGGCGAGGGCCAGCAGGAGCGTGGAGACGGCGAAGAGGAGCGTGGGAAAGAGTGACATGGGTCCAAAGCGTCGAAGGAGATCGATAGCGCAAGGGTGCTAAAAATGCCGCACACCCATCCGCCGCGAAAGAGCCACGCGGCATGCGGGGTGCGGAAGACGAAACCACGCGGGACGTGATCCGTACCATCCGGGGTGCGCCGGAGCAGCCGGCGCCCATTCGCGCACAGCACGGGAGAGAACTCGATGACCGATTCAACCAACGACCCCTTCGGCAGCTCGGGTGGGAGCGGGGCCGGCGGGGGCTTCAGCGGCACGGGCCCGGGCTACGGCGGCACCGCTCCCGGCGCCGCGGGCGCGGGCGACGGCTCGCCCGGCCTGGGTGCAGATGATACCACGAGCAGCACCGGGAGCACGGGCAGCACCGGCGGGAAGCGGCGCGACCCGCTGGAGGAGATCGCGTCCAAGATCGACGCGGCGCTCTCGGAGCTCCGGCCCAAGCTCAAGAACGCCTTCCAGGAGCTGGACCAGCGGGTGGATTCGGCGCTCGACGACATCCGTCCCAAGGTGGACGAGGCGCGGGCGCGGGCCCGGCCCAAGGTGGACGAGTTCGTCTCCGAGATCCAGCCGCGGCTCGATGCGCTGATCTCCCGCGTGCAGGGCGCGCTCGACGGCCTTCGCCAGGACCTGGACACCCGCGCCGACCGCGCGCAGGCTCGCGGGGCCACCACCGAAGGCGCATCCACCACCGGGACCACGTCGGGCACCACCGCCGACTCCGCCGCGAGCCCGACGACCGGCGCGAGCACCGGCTCCACGACGGGGACCAGCGACCCGTGGCCGGTGATGACGGACGACACCAAGCGTGCCGATCCGCCCATCGAGGAGACCTTTGGGCCCCGCTCGGGCGCGGGCGGGAGCAGCGGGGAAACCGGCGGCTCGTCCCCGTTCTGAGGCTATCGGGCGCAGCGAACGTTCCGAGAGGCCGGCGGATCACGCCGGCCTCTTGTCTCGCCGGCTAGATCCTTCGATCGCCGCAAGGAGTACCGAACGCGGCGCAGATCTCGTAGGCGGCTCTCTCAGGATGACAAAAGGGGGGCGAGGGTTCCCTTTACCCTGTCATCCTGAGCGACGCGCCTCACCGATCTCGCCCATCCACCAACCTGTGGCGCGGAGCGAAGGATCTACTGCGCGTGGCGAGGAGTCCGCGGTGCGGTGCGGGCCTCTTGCCTCGCCGGCTAGATCCTTCGATCGCCGCAGGAGTACCGATTGCGGCGCAGATCTCGTAGGCGGCTCTCTCAGGATGACAAAAGGGGGCGAGGGTTCCCTTACCCTGTCATCCTGAGCG
>DASVTZ010000158.1 GCA_036387335.1 Longimicrobium sp. | reverse complement strand
GTTGCGCTCATCGGATGGGGCCCGGGTACCGTGACCTGCGAGCGGTGGGGCAGGGGCAAGCTCCATTCCGCGCGCGCGCACTTTCGCCGCGAGCCGCCCGCCGGCTACCTTCGCGGCGCCCCGTTTGCAGGCGGCGCGCGTGGACCGTTCCAGGGAGGATGGATTGAGCGAGATCGAGGAGGGGCCCGCCCCGCGCGGGCCGCTGGTGACGCCGTACGAGCTGGTGTTCGGCGAGGGCGGGCTGGAGGAGCGCGTCTTCCCCGACATCCTGGCCGAGGCCGAGGCGCAGGCCGAAGACCCCGCACGCCGCGAGCGCTTCGGCTTCCTCTCCGTGGTGGCGGACGCGCTGCGGGCCATGGTGCCGGACGAGGCCACGGCGGACATCCTGGAGGAGTACCGCCTCCTCTTCTACCACGGCTTCAACTTCTGGCGCTTCGGCCGGCGGCTCTACGTGCTGGAGCCCGCCACCGCGCGCTACCTGGTGGAGGCCGCGCCGCGCATGTCGGGATGGGAGCTGAAGCTACCGTATCCCTCGGTCTACGTGCAGCTTCCGCCACGCCTCTTCTGGGCCAGCATCGCCATCGACGCGCCGCCGGAGCCGGTGGACGGCTTCTTCGCCATCCAGTCGCAGGGGATCGACCCGCTCGGACCGGGCTTCAGCGACCTGCAGGTGCTGATGGTGCTCGGCGTGCGGCGCGAGCGGGCGGGGTTCAGCGTCGTCCCCTTCGACACCGAGGTCGGCCCGGGCATCCCCACCGACTGGGCGGAGGCGCCGGGGCGCGAGGGGGCGCCGGACTTCGCCAACATCCTTCCGGGCGGCGAGCTCGCGGGGCTCTACTCGATCCTGACGAATACCGAGGCGCTCAAGCTGCTCGCCCGCGCCCTCTGGTACATCGACACGCAATCGGGCGAGATCCCCGCCGAGACCGCGCCCGAGCGGCGCGCCGGAGATCGCGAGGGGAGCATCCCGCTGTCGCGCCTCCCCTTTCAGCGCGTGCGGCTGGCGGACGCGGGATGAACGCCGCCGGCGCCGCCTCCGTCCTCGCCGAGATCGCCATGCTCCTGGAGGTGGTGGGCGGCGATCCGTTCCGCGCCCGCGCCTTCCAGAATGCGGCGCGGCAGCTCGAGGGCTCCGGCGCGGACCTGGAGGCTCTCTCGCTCGCCGGAGCGCTGACCTCGCTCCCTGGGATCGGCGAGGCGATCGCGGGGATCGTGGACGAGCTGGTGCGCACCGGGCGCTCGGGGATGCACGAGCGGCTGGTGGCGGAGACGCCGGTCGGGATGTACGACGTGATGAAGATCAAGGGGCTCGGCGCCAAGCGCATCCGCACCCTGTACGCCGAGCTGGGGATCGATTCGCTCGATTCGCTGGAAGAGGCCGCGCGCGCCGGCCGCATCGGCACCCTCGCCGGCTTCGGCCCCAAGACGGTGACGTCGATCCTGGAGGGCGTCGCCTCCGTGCGCGACATGCGCGGCAAGCGGCGTATCGTGCACGCGCTGGACGTGGCGGAGCGCCTCGTGGAGCACGTCCGCACCCTCCCCGGCGTCTCCGCCGCCGAGCTCGCCGGGCCGTTGCGCCGCCGGATGGAAGTCGTCTCCTCCATCGACATCGTCGCCGCCACCGACCGCGCGGAGGAGACGCTGGCCGCCTTTCGCACGCTAGGCGAGCACACGGCGGGCGGCGGGGTTCGAGCGGGACGTGCCGAGGTGCGCTTCAGCGACGGGTTCGCGGCGAGCCTCGCCTGCGTCCCCGCCGACCGCTTCGGCGCGGCGCTGGCGGTGTGGACGGGGAGCGAGGCGCACGTGGCGGAGCTGGGGGAGCGCGCACGCGAGCGGGGTCTGACGCTGGGCCCCGACGGGCTCGGCGGC
>DASVTZ010000157.1 GCA_036387335.1 Longimicrobium sp. | reverse complement strand
GCGGCGCGGCGCTCAGGATGACAAACGGGGGAAGTACGCGGCCACCTGCGCACTAACGCACTCACGCACTCACGCACTTCCATTCCCGCACCAGCGGTCGCGGGCTTCGTCCAGCGTTCGCACGATTTCGGCAGTGTCGACGCGCGGGGGCTCGGGATCCCAGACGGGGGCCTGGGCGGCGTAGCGGGCAGCGAGGTCGTCGTAGAAGGAGTGGAGCCAGGCGCCAAAGGGGGCCAGGCCCGGCGACTGGGCCATCAAGCGGAGGTGGGCGCTTCCCACGTCCACCGTCATGCGCACGCCCTTGTGCCGCCGCTCCGTGGTCGCGCCGATGAAGGGCGGCGCCGTGCGCGTGTTGCCGCCCTGCCGCGCCGTGATCTCCATCGCGGTGATCTCGGTGTTCGACGGGAGGCCGCCGGCACGCGACTCCAGCATCCACTCCCATTCCTGCTCCGTCTCGCCAGACACGGAGCCGAACCAGACCGTGTGCGGCGCCAGCCTGCGCAGCACCTTGAGGATGCGCTGCACCTCGTCCAGATCCGTGGCTTTCATCGGTAAAGGGAGGCCCGCCGTTCCAGGGTCAGTTGTACAGGAGGGCCGTCGCGCGGCTCACGCGGAAGATCTCCGCCTGGCGATCCCAATCGGCCAGCAGCGCGGGAAGGGTGCCGCCCTCGATGGCGCTGCGCACGCGATCCGTGCCGGCCAGCCGGTCCATCGTCCCGCTCCAGCGGAAGTGCTGCGGATGGCGGCGGCGGATCGCGTCGATGGCGATCAGCGCGGTGCGGACCGGGCGGTAGCTGGCGCGATCGGTCAGGATGAAGCGCACGCCGGGGACGGTCTGGCCCGGGTACTTCGCCGCGCTGCTCCCGATCGGGTAGCGCACCGCCTCAAAGCGCACGCCCGGAAGCCGCATCCGGTTCAGCTCCGCGGCGACGGCGGGGGCGTCGAGCCAGGGGGCGCCCGCCTGCTCGAAGGGGAGGTCGGTGCCGCGGCCCTCGGAGAGGTTGGTCCCCTCGAAGAGGACGGTGCCGGGGTAATGGATCGCCGCCTCCAGCCGCCGGATGTTGGGCGACGGGTTCAGCCACGGGAGGCCAGTGGCATCGAACCACGTGGAGCGGCGCCACCCCTCCACCGGCACCACCGTCAGGTCGGCGCCGATGTTGAACTCGGTGTTGAAGAGCCGCGCCAGCTCGCCCGCCGTCATCCCGTGGCGCAGGGCGATGGGGTACATCCCCACGAAGGTGGCGTGCTTCGGCTCCAGCATCCCGCCCTCCACCACTTCGCCGCCGATGGGGTTGGGGCGGTCGAGGACGATGAAGGGTATGCCCTTCTTCTTCGCCGCCTGCATCGCCAGCGCCATGGTGGAGACGTAGGTGTACGTCCGCGCGCCCACGTCCTGGATGTCGAAGACCAGCACGTCCACGTCGCGCAGCATCTCCTCGGTCGGCTCGCGGGTGTCGCCGTAGAGGGAGTGCACGGGAAGCCCCGTCTTCTCGTCGCGCCCGGACGCAACCACGTCGCCGTCTGCGAGCACGCCGCGGATGCCGTGCTCGGGGCCGAACAGCGACACCAGCCTGAAATGCGGCGATGCGGCGAGCAGGTCGGCCGAGCTGCGGCCCTGCCTGTCGACGCCCGTGTGGTTCGTGATCAGCCCCACCCGCTTCCCAACGACGGCCGCCGGCGGGCGCTCCAGGAACACTTCGATGCCCGGGCGGATCGTCGTCGTCTGAACGGGCTCGGGTGCACCCGGCTCGGCGGGAGCACACGCCAGCACCAGGAGCGCGGGGAGGGCGATGTGTCGTTTCATGCGGGGATCATAGGGCGGGGGGCGCGGCGTTGCAATGCGAGGCGCGCGTATGCGGGCGTACCACACCGGGGGCTGAAGCCCCCGGCTGGAACGACGCGAAGACCGCTGAAGCGGTCTCGTGAGGCATCGCGCGACACGGGCGGGCCGCAGGGCAGTTTAACGCCCCCTCTCTCGATGACGGGAGGGCGGAGCCCTCTCCTGTTATCGGGAGAGGGGGCAGCGAGGAACGAGCGGGGGTGAGGGCATCGCCCGAGTGTCCGCCTTTGGGACGCGTGAATCCCGAAGGCGAGCCGGTTCCGCGACGAGCCTTTTTGCTATCCGGTTGATCTGCAACGACTTACAATCTGGGCCAAAAGGGTCCGATCCTCGCCTTATAGGTGGCCGAACCCGATGGACCCTACTCCTTATCACACACGAGGCCCGCCATGCTGCAGATCATCATCAACCTCCCGCTCGTCAACGCCTTCGTCGCTCCGCGTGGTGTCGTTCCCGGCCTTTCCGGCTGGCGTCGTGGCGGCTTCAATGGGTATCCGCGTGCGGTCTGAAAACGGCGGGGCTCACGCGGAGCCGCGGAGTCGCAGAGAGAGGGTCTTCTCGCCGCTGCGCCTTCGCGTGAGCCAGGCTGTTCCGCGTCTCTGCGTGAGACGCAGGTTTTAAGAACCGCGCGCGGCTTCGTAGCCCGCCAGGCACGCCGCCGACAGCGCGATTCCGCCCAGGTACCCGCCGGCGACGTCGGATGCCCAGTGCTTCTCCTCCAGCACGCGCGCGCCGGACATCACGAGCGGAACGGTGAGGGCGAGCGGGAAGGTGATGGCGGCAGGGGCCAGACCCTCGCGCGCCAGCACGTACGCGGTCGCCAGGAAGACGGCGCCGGGGCCGAACGCGTGGCCGCTCGGAAAGACGGGGCGGTCGGGAGGATGGCCCGGAGGCGGTGGCGGCTGGGGAAGCCAGCGGTCGAACGCCGGGTTGAGCCCTCGCGCCGCCGCGGCCGCCAGGAGGATCGCGCCCACGCCCGCACCACGCGAGCGAAGCGCCCCGGGCTCGCGCGCGCCCGGCGCGGCCAGCACGACCGCCGAGGCACACAGGGCCGCGGGCACGTAATACCGCTTCTTCCCCGCGGGCGCGATGGCGGCCGCGGCCTCGCGAACCGGGTGGTCCTCGGCGACGGCGGTGGCCTCGTGGAGCGCCTCGTCGGCATCCGCGGTGTCGCGGCGCGCAACGGCCGCGGCGAGGCGCCCGAATCCCGCACCGGCGAGCAGCGCCACGGCCGCCAGGGCGAGCGCGCGCCCGTGGCCGGACATCCCTTCGTTGGAATCGCGTCTGTTCATGCGGACGCGCAAAGCCAAATCCGTACCGCCGCGCCCCTCGCCGTGGTACAGCGCATCACGCGTCCAGACGACGGCCGCGTCCGCGCGTGATTCGCTCGTGCGCCTTTGCCACCACGGGCGTGAGCACCAGCGTGGCGGCGATGCGGAGCGGCTGCGTCAGCTTGGTGGCGAGGTAGGCCGCCGCAAACGTCCCCGCGTTCCCCGCCGCTCCTGACGGTCGCCATCCCATCCGGATCGCCATCCAGCTTCCCACCAGGGTGGCCACGAAGATGACGAGGTACACCGCGATCGCCACGCGGCCGTACTCGGCGAGCGTTTCCTTGAAGTTGATTTTCATCCCTCCATCCTAACCAACGACCGCTCGGGCCGTCCAGTCGTGCTCCCCTCTTTTCCTCTGTGCCTCTGTGTCTCTGTGTGAGCCAAGCAGTTGCGGTTCCTCCTCCGTGCCTCCGCGCCTCCGCGTGAGACCCGCCGTTCCCTAACCGAGCATGCTTCCTGCGCTTGCGCGCGTACACCCTTTCCGCGGGCGCGCCTGCGCTCCGCCCACACCAAGGCGACGCATAGGCATGGGGATCTCGCTCAATCCGAAGCACCTGAAGCTCTACGCCGAGCTCGCGAAGCTGTTCATCAAGTACGGCCGCAGCGACATCGTGAACACGGCCGGGCTGGACGCCGTCGTGGAAGAGCCCACCGCCGCCGAAACCGCCGCCGCGGCGCCGGAAGCGGAGGCGCTCGCGGCGGACCTGGAGCGGATGGGGCCCACCTTCGTCAAGCTCGGCCAGCTCCTCTCCACGCGCCCGGACCTGGTGCCCGAGGCGTACGTCGATGCGCTCTCCCGCCTGCAGGACAAGCTGGAGGCGTTTCCGTACGAGGAGGTGGAGCGCATCGTCCAGGAGGAGCTGGGGAAGACGATCGGCGAGGCGTACGCGGAGTTCAACCCCAAGGCCATGGCGGCGGCGTCGCTGGGCCAGGTGCACCAGGCGACGCTGCACGACGGGCGGCGGGTGGTGGTCAAGGTGCAGCGCCCCGGCGTCCGCGATCGCATCACCGACGACCTCGACGCGCTGGAGGAGGTCGCCGCGATGGCGGAGCGGCGCACCGAGGTGGGGCAGCGCTACGGCGTCCTGGGGCTGATCCAGGAGTTCAGGCGCAACATCCTGGACGAGCTCAACTACAAGAGCGAAGCGGCCAACCTCGCCACTCTGGGGCGCAACCTGGCGCAGTTCGACCGCATCGCGATCCCTTCCGCCATGGATGAGCTGACCCGCACGCGCGTGCTCACCATGGAGTACGTGCGCGGCCGCAAGATCACGGAGCTGAGTCCGCTCCGGCACATGGAGATCGACGGGGTCGCGCTGGCCGAGGAGCTCTTCCAGGCGTACCTCAAGCAGATCCTGGTGGACGGCTTCTTCCACGCGGACCCGCACCCCGGCAACGTGTTCGTGACGACGGACGGCCGCGTCGCGCTGCTGGACCTGGGGATGGTCGGCCGCATTCCGCCCTCCCTGCAGGACCACCTGCTGCGCCTGATGCTCGCCGTGGCGGACGGCAACGGCGAGGAGGCGGCGCGCATCTCCATCGCCATGGGGACGCCGCTGGAGGGGCTGTGGGAGGAGGAGAAGTTCGTGCGGGAGGTGACCGAGCTGGTGAGCCGCTTCTACGGCGCCACCGCCCGGGAGATCGAGCTGGGACGCGTCGTCATCGAGCTGACCAAGATCGCGGCCACATCGGGCATCATCCTACCCAGCCAGATCAGCACGCTGGGGCGGGCCTTCCTGGCGCTGGACCAGGCGGGGCGCACGCTGGACCCCGAGTTCGACCCCAACGCGGCCATCCGGCGCCACTCGTCGGAGGTGATGCAGCAACGGATGCTTCGTAACGCATCGCCCGCCGCGATGTTCGCCAACCTGCTGGAGCTGAACGAGTTCGTGCAGCGCCTCCCGGGCCGGCTGAACCGCGTGCTGGACTCCGTGGCGGAGAACGAGCTGGAGGTGGGGATCAGGGTCAAGGAAGAGGTGTGGATGATGGAGGGGCTCCAGAAGATCTCCAACCGCATCACGGTCGGCCTGGTGCTCGCGGCGCTGATCATCGGCGCGGCGATGATGATGCGCGTGGACACGCCATTCCGCATCATGGGGTATCCGGGGCTCGCGATCCTGCTCTTTCTGGCGGCGGCGGTGATGGGGCTGTTCCTGGTGGTCACCATCCTGATGACGGACGTGCGGGGGGAGTCGGGGAGGAGGCGGGGGAGGGGGAAGACGGGGTGAGGGGCTGGCCGGGCCCGGCGGTTGAAACCGCTGCAACAACCGCGGGAAACCTGCCTTCGCAGGTTGGCAGGGGCGGGGGGGGGTGCCGGGCGGTGGGTTCGGCGGGGCGCCGAATGCCGGCGCCGAACGCCGGGGGATGAATCCCCCGGCTGGAACTACGCGAAGACCGCTGAAGCGGTCTCGGGTGGTGGCGAGCGGTGCGCGCGGGCGGGGTTTGTGCGGTTGTTGGCGGGAGATCTTTTCGGTATCCCACCCTTCGGAGGCGGAGATGGAAGCGGAGATCCTGGCTCGTGAGTTCGCGAGCCGCGCCGTGCCGCACCACGGCGGCCACCTGCTGCTCACGGCCACGGACGCGATCCTGTTGATCAACAGGGCCGCCGAGGCTGGCGTTCCCGTCATGCGCGTCGATGGGCTGCGGCCCGGCGCCGAAGGGACCGCGCCGGCTCGCGGCGAGACGGCGGACTTCTCGGCGGCCGCTGGGGAGGGGCACGGGTGCTGGACTGAGGCGGAGGAGTTCGTGCGGGCCCGGATGGAGCCGGGGCTCGTGTTCGAGCTGACTCTCGGGACGGATCCGCTCAACGCGGCGTGAGGATAGCAGGATGAAGAACGGGGGAGCGGCTGGCTGGCCGCTCCCCCGTTTTGTTCACCCGCGTCGGCTCAGGGGCCGGTGTTGCCGGTGCCGCCCGTGCCGCCGCTGGTGTCGATGCTGCCCGAGGCGTGGAAGCCTCCGCCGCCACCACCCGCGCTGCCCGACGCGCCGCCGGTGCTTCCCGAGGCATTCATCCCGCCCGTGGCTCCCGACGCGCCGCCCGAAGACGATCCGCCGGAGGATTGGCCGGAGTAGCCAAACTCCACGTAGCCGCGCACGTCCGGCCACGCGCCGTGCTGCTGCGACTGCTCGGTGCCCCAGTGGCTCTGCAGCTCGCCCTCGACCTCGTGGAAGGCGCGGCCCTGGTAGTCGGGGTTCTGGCCCGCCATGTGGCCGAACTGGTAGAGCGGGCGCACTTCCTCGTAGCTGCGCGCGCGGCCCTGCGTGCTCCCCTGCGCGCTGATCCCGCCCGAGGCGCCGCCGCCCGCGGTGCTCCCCGAGGCGTGCATCGACCCCGACGCGCCGCCGCCGGACATGCTGCCGGTCACGCCACCCACGCTGCCACCCGTGCTCGCCTGCCCGCCGGCCTGGGCGCGCCCCTGCGCCTCGAAGTGGCTGCGGCAGCGGTTGTCCGCCTCGCTGTTGAAGGAGGCGTGCACCGTGCCGCCGCCCCCCTGCTGCGCGTTCCCCGCCTGGGCCCACCACCCGCCCATGTTGTTGAGCATGGGCCCGAACATCGACATGGCGTTGTCGGCCATCTGGCCCAGCATGCCGCCCAGCCCCTCGCCGATCTTCTGCATGTTGCCCTGGTTCCCTGAACCACCGCTTCCGCTCTGCTGCATCGGGCCCCTCCTCGTCGTCACAAGTCGTTTGGATCGCGCGACTTCCACCCACCCGGGGCGCCGTGGAGGGGCAAGAAGCAGGCCGGGTGCAATAACTTATTACAAAGCTTGTGCAATACGGAACCGGCGTGCTCCGCACTGAAAACCTCCCGGCACGCCTGATGCGAACGGGACCGCCCCCGTCACCCGCGCGGGTGGCCGGCGACCTCACAGAACAAGGAGCTCACGCATGCGCGCGATGGTTTACCGCGGCCCGTACCGGATCCGGGTGGAGGAGAAGGACATCCCGCCCATCGAGCACCCCAACGACGCCATCGTGCGCGTCACCATGGGGGCGATCTGCGGATCGGACCTTCACCTGTACCACGGGCTGGTGCCCGACACCCGCGTGGGGACGACGTTCGGGCACGAGTTCATCGGCGTGGTGGAGAAGGTGGGCTCATCGGTGCAGAACCTGAAGCCGGGCGACCGGGTGATGGTGCCCTTCAACATCTTCTGCGGCTCGTGCTTCTTCTGCGCGCGCGGGCTGCAGGGCAACTGCCACAACGCCAACGCCAACGCCACGGCGGCGGGCGCCATCTACGGCTACTCGCACACCACCGGCGGCTACGATGGCGGCCAGGCGGAGTTCGTGCGCGTCCCCTTCGCCGACGTGGGCCCCACCATCATCCCCGAGTGGATGGACGACGAGGACGCCGTCATGCTCACCGACGCCTGCCCCACGGGGTACTTCGGGGCGCAGCTCGGCGAGATCCGCGAGGGCGACGTGGTGGCGGTGTTCGGGGCGGGGCCGGTGGGGCTCTACGCGGCCAAGAGCGCGTGGCTGATGGGCGCGGGGCGCGTCATCGTCATCGACCACATCGAGTACCGGCTGGAGAAGGCGCGCAGCTTCGCCCACGCGGAGACGATCAACTTCACGGAGCACGACGACCTGATCGTGCACATGAAGAAGATCACCGGCGGGCTGGGCGCCGACGTGTGCATCGACGCGGTGGGCGCCGAGGCGGACGGCGCCTTCTTCCAGCACGTGACCTCCGTCAAGCTCAAGCTGCAGGGGGGCTCGCCCGTGGCGCTGAACTGGGCGATCGACTCGGTGCGCAAGGGCGGCACCATCTCCGTCGTGGGCGTGTACGGCCCGATGTTCAGCGCCATCAAGTTCGGCGACGCCTTCAACAAGGGGCTCACGCTGCGCATGAACCAGTGCCCGGTGAAGCGCCAGTGGCCGCGCCTCTTCGAGCACGTGAAGAACGGCTACCTGAAGCCGAGCGAGCTGGTGACCCACCGCATCCCGCTGGAGCACATCGCGGAGGGGTACCACATCTTCTCCTCGAAGCTGGACGGCTGCATCAAGCCGGTCGTCGTCCCCAACGCCCACTGAGGGAGAGCGAACGATGCCTTACACCCACGAAAAGCCGCCCCTCCCCATCCCGGTGGAGGAACTGCGCCGGCGGATCCCTGGCTGGGGCGTGGACCTGGACCCGGCGGACCGCCCCTCGCACCCGCAGGAGCGGTTCGACCCCACGCTGAACGGGGCGCACTGGCACTTCCCGGAGCGGCAGGAGGAGAAGTGGCCGCGCGAGAGGTCGATCGAGCACAACATGCTGACCCCGGTCTTCGGCACATCGTGCCCGCCGAAGGGCCTTTCGGGGATCATGCGGAAGTGGGCGTACGCCTCGTACAGCGAGGCCACGGCCGCGCACTGGCTCATCCTGATGGCCGCCGACCGGGTCGATGCGCTGGAGAGCAACCTGGGCTCGCTCCTCACCGGCCATCCGGACAACCCGATCACCGAGACCGGTGTGTTGGGCGAGCTCAAGGCGCACCCCATCCGCTCCCGCATCGGCCAGGGCCGCGCGGACCTGAAGCACACGTGGATGGACCCGCTCATCGTGGCCGCCCCCTGGGTGATCGCCGGCGGCCTGGCCTACGCGGGCGTCCGCGCCCTCACAGGCGGCCGCGACCGCTGACCCCCGCGCGCATCGTGACGAAGGCCCTGCACCCGGAGTCGGGTGCGGGGCCTTTCACTGTTCAAGGACATTCATGGAGAGCCTCTTGTGTCTCCCGCCAAACAGGTCTGCCGTACGCGTGACCGCTTTCACCTGCAAAATCCTGAGGCGGAGTGTGGAGAGGTTATCTTCTGGAAACCCGTGAGGTTACCTACGAAAGCGTTGCTACCTTGTGGCAAATGCCAGTACGTATATATTCCTTTCCGAAGCGGCCGCCGAAGCCGATCCGCTGGGTGGGATCATCGCTGGAAGATCTTAGTGCCCTACCGACACTGGTGAAGCGCGCCTTTGGATTCGCGCTCCGAACCGCGCAGGACGGCGGGAAGCACCCGGATGCCAAGCCGCTCCACGGATTCCACGGAGCAGGCGTGCTGGAGGTGGTAGAGGACCATGCGGGCGACACCTACCGGGCCATCTACACGGTAAGGTTTGGGAGCGCAGTGTACGTCCTGCACGTCTTCCAGAAGAAGAGCAAGCATGGCATCGGCACCCCGAAGCACGAGATGGATCTGGTCCGTGCACGGCTCGAAGCCGCCCGGCGGATGCACGAAGGCAGATAAGCGCAGAACCTGAATCGCAGGCAGAGCGAGGGAACGATGAGCGACGACATCCGCATTATTGAGGGCAGCGCGAACGTTTTCGCGGATCTGGGGCTCGCTAACGCCGACGAACAGCTGGCGAAGGCGGACCTCGCAATCGCGATCGTCCGTCGTGTCGAGGAGCGCGGACTGACCCAAGCGGACGCCGCACGTCTGCTTCGCACCACGCAGCCGCGCATCTCGGACCTGCGCCGCGGCAGGCTCGACCGTTTCTCCATCGACACCCTCCTCCGCCTCCTGACGCGCCTGGGGATGGACGTCGAGCTACGCTTCACTCCCAAGCAGGACGAGACGGCGCGCGTCCGGGTGGTGGACCCCGCCGCATGACCAGAGGCACAGAGAGATGCTCCTCTCTGTGCCTCTGTGTCTCTGTGTGAGCCATGCAGTTGCGGTGCTCTCTGCGCCTCCGCGTCTCCGCGTGAGACCCGCCGTTCAGGGCTTCGGCGCTTCGGGGGCGCGGACAGTCGGGTACTTGATGCCGAGCTGCTCCAGGTAGGTGCGGTAGCGCGTGGGATCGTAGTAGAACCGCCGCATGTCGGGACGGTAGCGCTGCATCACCTGCGCATTCATGTACACGGGCGGCTGGTCGCCGGGGCGGATCAGCGGCTCGTACTTCACGTCCTTTGTCTGCACGTTGCGGAAGTAGCTCCACGCGCTGTCCACCAGGGCGGGCTTGGTGAACAGGTCCAGCAGCGTCATCGCCGTAGCCTTCGCGCCGGCGGTGGCGCCCTTGTGCGCGATGGGCGTGGCCATGGCGATCGCGCTCGACCAGTTATGCCCCGGCAGGTTGGGGATGTTGCTCGGGTAGCGCAGCGTGATGGTGGGCACGACCCACGAAATGTCGCCGATGTCGTCCGATCCGCCGCCGCGGTTCTGCTCGGGCGGCACGCCGCTGTCGATCTTGGCGAGCGCGGTGTCGAGGCCGGGCGTATTCTCGTTGCCCAACTCCTTTTGCACGGCGCGGGCGAGCGTCTGGTCGGCCTCGTCCCAGCGCGGAAGGCCCACGCGGCGGATGTTGTCGTACATCGCCATCGCCACGGGGCGGTTGAAGTGCCGCGGCCAGGCGGCTCCCAGCACCTGCATGGTGTCCAGCGTGGTGCCCGTCATCAGCGTGGCGCCGCGCGCGATCTGGTTGCCGATCTCCCACAGCTCGCGGATGCGCGGGTACTCCACCTCGCGGAAGTAGTACCAGACGGCGGCCGAGCGCGGCACCACGTTGGGCTGGTCGCCGCCTTCGGGGATCACGTAGTGCGAGCGGTGCTGCAGCCGAAGGTGCTCGCGCCGGTAGTTCCACCCCGCGTTCATCAGCTCCACCGCGTCCAGCGCGCTGCGCCCCCGCCACGGCGCGCCGGCGGAGTGCGCGGTCTCGCCCTGGAAGCGGTAGAGGACGCTCACCAGCCCCGTGCCGTCCGACGGGCCGTACGACACGTTCAGGTTGCTCCCCACGTGGGTGAAGATGGTGACGTCCACGTCGCGAAAGAAGCCGGCGCGTACGAACCACGCCTTGGCCGCCACCAGCTCCTCCGCCACCCCCGGCCAGATGCGGATGGTGCCGCCGATCCCCTCGCGCTGCATCACCTTCTTGGTGGCGATGGCGGCGGTGATGACCACCGGGAGCCCCGAGTTGTGCCCCTCGCCGTGGCCGGGCGCGCCCTCCACCAGCGGGTCGCGGTAGGCCACGCCCGGCTTCTGCGACGCCTGCGGAATGCCGTCCAGGTCCGACCCGAGCGCGATGACGGGCTTCCCCGTGCCCCACGTCGCCATCCACGCGGTGGGGATGCCCGCGATCCCCTCCTGCACCGTGAAGCCGTTGCGACGCAGGATGCCCACCAGGTAGCGCGAGCTCTCGCTCTCCTGGAAGCCCAGCTCCCCGTACGAGAAGACCTGGTCGACCATCTGCTGCGTAAAGGTGTGCATCCCGTCGATCTCGCGCGCGATCTCGTCCTTGAGCGCGGAAATGCGCGCGGAGTCCAGCGGCGCGCGCTGCGCCGCGGCGCTCGTGGACCCCAGCGCGAGGGCCAGCAGGGCGGAGCCGATCAGGCGGTGCAGACGCATGGAGATCTCAGCTGTGGGGTCGGGCGCGTTCCAGGGGATGGTTGCTACGCTATCGGCGGCGTGCGGCGCCTGTCAACCGGAGCCGGGGGGAGCTCGCGCGGCCTGCGCTTTGCCAGCATCACTCGTGTGGCACGATGCCTCGCCACAGGTGCACCGCCCCGCATCCGGAGTGATTCAATGCTCCTTTCCTCACTCCCCGCGCGTACTCGCCTCGCCCTCTGCGCGCTCGTACTCGCGGCGTGCGATGGATCGAGCACGGCGACGACCACTCCGCCTCCGTCACCGCCGCCGCCCACGTTGTCTCCAGAGGCACAGTGGCTGGCCGCGAACGCGCACCCCATCGCCACGCTCGCCATCGGCAACGACTTCCGCGACCTGGAGCCGCTGCGCGCGGCCATCGGCGGCGCGCGGATGGTGATGCTGGGCGAGCAGTCGCATGGCGACGGCACCACGTTCCTGGCCAAGGCGCGCCTGATCGCCTTTCTGCACCAGGAGATGGGCTTCGACGTGCTGGCGTGGGAAAGCGGGATCTACGACGTGCACGAGGTGTGGGACCACATCCGCGCCGGCGAGGACGTGCTGGCGGCGAGCCGGCGCGGGATCTTTGGGATCTGGACGCGGAGCGAGCAGGTGCTCCCCACGCTGGACTACGTCTCGCGGACCCTGGGCACGGCCCGCCCGCTGGAAATGGCCGGCTTCGACAACCAGCTCACCGGCACCATCGCCGACGACTCGCTTTCGGCGCACGTGCTGGCGTTCGCGCGCGGCATCGGCTCGCCCGTGGCCGACGACCCGGAGTGGCCCGCCGCCGCCGCCACCCTCACGGATCTCGCCGTCACGGGCTCTCAGCCGAAGCCCTCGCTCGCCGATCAGGCACGCCTCCTCCGCATCCTGGGCGCGCTGCGGCTCGACGCCTTCGCGCGCAGCGAGCGCGACCGCGAGGCGCTCTTCTGGATGCAGGCGCTGTCCAGCATCGAATCGTATGCGCGGATGAGGTGGGCCGCCAACACTCCACCCACCTCCGAGGACAACAACCCACGCGACGCGCAAATGGGGGCCAACCTGGTGTGGCTCGCCAACAACTACTATCCGGGGCGCAAGATCATCGTGTGGGCCGCCAGCGCGCACACCGCGCGCAACCTGGCGCCCCTCAGGACGAGCGAGGGGGTGCGGCCCTTTGCGAGCGGCTGGACGGTGCACATGGGGGACCAGGTGTACCGCGCGCCCGGCGTGGAGATGTACTCCATCGGCTTCACGGCGGCAGGGGGGAGCTTCGGCCAGGTGGGCGGCGCTCCGCAGACCATCCGCCCCAACCTGCTGGAGTCGCTGGAGACCCACTTCGCGGCCACCCCGTTCGACTACGCCTTCATCGACTTCCGCCAGCGGGCCGCGGGCGGCGACTGGCTCACCGACACGTACTCGCGCCCGTTCGGCTACTCCGACCTCCGCGGCGACTGGACCGCCGTGTTCGACGGAATGATCTTCACCCGCGTCATGACGCCGAGCACCCTCGCTCCGCGCTAGGGGCGCGATTCATCGCCCGTGCCCCGTGCTGCTCCGTTCCCCGCCCCCAACGCACCGATCCCGTAGGGGCAGACCTGCGTGTCTGCCCTCCTTCGCCCCGCCCCCCGTTCCCCGCCCCCACGCACCGATGTCGTAGGGGCGGCCCCACGTGGCCGCCCGTGCCCTCCGCCGCTCCGCACCCCGGTTTAGCCGTGATGTCATCTGGGCCTCTGGTACTCCGCGGCGCCTTTCCGCACCTGCGCCGGCGTGGTGGACGCGGCGATGATCGCACAGATCGGCTTGCTTCTCCCGTCGTGGCACACCGCGGTCCGTATCACGGTGGAGTCGGCACTGACCCACTCCGCGAATACGTCGCGCGGCCGAGGCGAGCGTCCGCTGTGCACCCGCTGGGGCTCGCCGAAATGCGCGTACCGCCGGCGAAGCGCGGCGAAATCTCCGGAGCGTTTCCACGACAGCGCGCGGAGGGTGTCGTTCTGGAAGAGCAGCCCTACATTCCTTTCGCTGTCAACCGACAGCGCGTGTCTGGTGCAGTACTGGTAGCCGGGGTGTGACCTGCAGGTGATCCTCTCCTCGTACATCACGTTCCGGTTGGCGATCTGCTTGGCAACGGCGCGGCTCATCCCGATCCGCAGATCGCCGAGCTCACCCATCGCCGCCGTATCCGTGGGCACGGGGCGCCCGTTGGTGCAGCCCAGCACGAGCAGCCCGGCAACCGCGATGCAGAGTAGCCGCATGTGCGTCCCGTTCGACAAAGGCGATGGTGATCGCAAGCACCTTAGGCGGGCTCACGCCATTAACCCGTGGTCGCGCCACTTAAACCGAGCATCACGCCATAAAAACTCGACCTTACGCCATTAAACCCAACCTTACGCCATAAACATCTGAATCACTCCGGTGAAACCAGGCTTGTGGATGCACCTACTCCGGCACCACGGCGGTCGCTTCGATCTCGACGAGCGCACGCGCCTCCAGAAGCGCTGCAACGACGACGACGGCCATCGCGGGGTAGTGGCGGCCGAACACCTCGCGGTATGCGTCGCCGAGCGCGCGGCCGGCGGAGAGGTAGGCGTCGCGGTCGGTGACGTACCAGATGAGGCGGGTGACGTGCTCCGGCCGCGCGCCCGCCTCGGCGAGCACGGCGGCAACGTTGCGCAGCGCCTGCCCCACCTGCGCGGCGAAGTCGTCCGTCTCGAACTCGCAGGTGCGCGGATTCCATCCGATCTGCCCCGCCGTGAACACGACGCGGCCCGATGCCGCGGTGCCGTTCGCGTAGCCGCGCGGCTTCGCCCAACCGTCGGGCTGGAGGATGTCAATCAAGTAGGGATCAGGGATTAGGGACTAGGGATCAGGTGGCCGGGTCCCGCAGGCGGAAGCGCTGGAGCTTGCCGGTGGCGGTGCGCGGGAGGGAGTGGACGAACTCCACGCGGCGCGGATACTTGTAGGGCGCGATCTGCTGCTTCACGAACTCCTTGAGTGCCTTCACCATCTCGTCCCCGGGCACATTGCCGTCGCGGAGGACGACAAAGGCTTTGACCACGTGGCCGCGCTCCTCGTCCGGCGCGGCGACGCAGGCGCACTCCAGGACGGCGGGGTGCTCGAGGAGCGCATTCTCCACCTCCGGGCCGGCGATGTTGTAGCCGGAGGAGATGATCATGTCGTCGTTGCGCGCCTGGAACCAGAAGTAGCCGTCCTCGTCCATCCTGTACGCGTCGCCGGTGATGTTCCAGCCGTTCTCCACATACTTCGCCTGTCGCTCGTCGTCATCCAGGTAGCGGCACCCGGTCGGCCCGCGCACCGCCAGCCGCCCCAGCTCGCCCGGCGCGACGGGCTGGCCGTCATCGCCCAGCAGCGTGGCGCGGTAACCCGGCACCGGGCGCCCCGTCGAGCCCGGCCGAATGTCGTCGTCCGCGGCGCTGATGAAGATGTGCAGCATCTCGGTGGAGCCGATGCCGTCGATGATGCGCAGCCCGGTCGCTTCGCGCCACGCCTCGAACGTCGCCAGCGGGAGCGTCTCCCCCGCCGAGACGCACTTCTTCAGCGATGAGATGTCGAAGTCCTTGACCATCCCCGACATCGCTCGGTAGGCTGTGGGCGCGGTGAAGACGATGGTGGCGCGATGGTCCTGGATTCCCTGCAGAAGCTGAGGCGGGGTGGCCTGCTCCAGCAGCAGCGTCGCCGCGCCCGCGCGCATGGGGAAGAGGAGGTAGCCGCCCAGCCCGTACGTGAACGCCAGCGGCGGCGATCCGCAGAAGAGGTCGTCCGGCCCCGGACGCAGCACGTGCGCCGAAAAGGTGTCCGCCGCGGCCAGAAGGTCGCGGTGGAAGTGCATCGCCCCCTTTGGCTGCCCCGTCGTCCCCGAGGTGAAGGCGAGGAGCGCGACGTCCTCCGCCGACGTATCCACGTTCGCGAACGTCGCCGGCTGCCGCGCCATCCGCGCCTCCAGCGAGTCGTCGCCCTCCGCGCCGAACACGACCGTCCGCTCCAGCGACGGCGCGTGCCCCGGCATCTCGTCCAGCAGCCGCGCATCGCAGAGGGCGAAGCGGATGCGGGCGCGGTCCAGCAGCGTCGTGATCTCGCGGTTGCGGAGCAGCGGCATGGTGGCGACGACGATGCCGCCCGCCTTGAGCACGCCAAACCACGCCGCGGCCATCATCGGCGAGTTGAAGCCGCGCAGCAGCACACGGTTGCCTGGCACCAGCCCCAGATCGTCGCGCAGCACCCCGGCGATGCGGTTGGCATTCTCCATCAGCTCCGCGTACGTCCACCGTCCGCCAGCAAAGACGAGCGCTGTCCGCTCGCCATCGCCCGCGGCGACGCGCGCGTCCACCAGCTCCGCGGCGGCGTTGATGCGCGCCCGTCCCGCCAGCGCCGGCACGCCGGAGAGGTCGATCTCCGGCCACAGCTCCCGCGGCGGAAGATGGTCGCGCGCAAAGGTGTCCGCGTGCGCCGTGGGGGCGGCCTGCACCGTCGCCTGGAGCATGGGCGGCATCCGTTGGGGGTGGATGAACAGCGGCCTGCGTCTTCAGCTGGCGAGGAGCTGGCCGGCGATGACGAGCTTCTGGATCTCGGACGTGCCCTCGTAGATGCGGAGGGCGCGCACCTCGCGATACAGCGATTCCACCACGCTCCCCGCCACGACGCCGCGCGCGCCGAGAAGCTGGACGGCCCGGTCGATCACCTGCTGGGCCGATTCGGTGGCGTGCAGCTTCGCCATGGCCGCCTCGCGGGTGACGCGCGGTGCGCCGCCGTCGCGCGTCCATGCCGCACGGTATACGAGGAGCGCGCTGGTGTCCACGGCAACGGCCATTTCGGCGAGCGCGGCGCGGGTGAGCTGGTGCTCGCTGAGCACGCTGCCGAACACCTGCCGCGCCGTGGTGAACGCCACCGCCTCGTCGAGCGCCCGCCGCGCGAAGCCCAGCGCCGCGGCGCCCACGGTCGAGCGAAAGACGTCCAGCGTCCCCAGCGCCACCTTCATCCCGCCCCCCGCCTCGCCGAGAAGCGCATCGGCGCCCACCCGGCACCCATCGAAGTCCACGGTGCCCAGCGGGTGCGGCGCGGTGACGTCGATGCGCTCGGAGACGCGTAGGCCGGGGTTGTCGGCATCCACCACGAAGGCGGCGAACCCGCGCTCGCCGGCCTCGGGGAAGCGCGTGAAGACGGTGTAGCGGTCCGCGATCCCGGCGTTGGAGATCCACGTCTTGCGCCCGTCGATCACGTAGCCGCCGTCCGCCCGCCGCGCCGTCGTCGTCATCGCGCTCACATCGGACCCTGCATCCGGCTCCGAGAGCGCGAACGCCATCACCGCCTCCCCCGCCGCGATCGCCGGAAGCCAGCGGGCGCGCTGGTCATCGTTCCCAAAGAGCGAGATCGGTCCCGCGCCGAGCCCCTGCAAGGCGAACGCGAAGTCGGCCAGCCCGGACGCGTGCGCCAGCAGCTCGCGGATCACGCAGAGGGAGCGCACCTCCAGCCGCTCGTGCGCGCCGCCCTGCGCGGCCGGAACCGCGTAGCGCAGCCATCCGCCCGCCGCCAGCCTTCGCACGAGCTCACGGCACGTCGCGTCCACGTCGGCGTGCGCATTCGCGAGCGGCGAGATCTCGCGCGGAATCCACGCATCCAGCTCCGCCACGAGCCGCCGGTGGCCCTCGTCGAAGAAGGGCCACGACAAAAAGGTGCGATCAGGCATCGGCGCCACGATGCAAGCGCCCCAACGACAATCTCACACAGAGACACAGAGACACAGAGAGAGAACTTCTAAGTCTTTCTCTGTGTCTCTGTGTCTCTGTGTGAGCCATGCAGTTGCGGTTCTGCACGTCAGTTGCCCTGGAAAACGGGCCGCTCCTTGGCCGCGAACGCGTGGTAGGCGCGCGCGAAGTCTTCGGTCTGCATGCAGATGGCCTGGGCCTGGGCCTCGGCCTCGATCGCCTCGTCCACGCCCATCGCCCACTCCTGGTGGAGGCACTTCTTGGTCATGAAGTGCGCGAACGTCGGCCCGGCGGCGAGGTCGGACGCGAGCTTGCGCGCCTCCTCCTGCAGGGCATCCGGCTCCACGAGGCGGTTGTAGAAGCCCCAGCGCTCGGCCTCCTCGCCCCCCATCGTGCGCCCCGTGAAGAGCAGCTCGGACGCGCGCCCCTGCCCGATGATGCGCGGGAGCATCGCGCACGCCCCCATGTCCGCGCCGGAAAGACCCACCTTGGTGAAGAGGAACGCCACCTTGCTGCGCGCCGTCCCCAGCCGCAGGTCGCTGGACATCGCGAGGATGGCCCCCGCCCCCACGCACGCCCCGTCGATGGCCGCGATCACGGGCTGCGGACAGCCGCGGATGGACTTCACCAGGTCCCCGGTCATGCGGGTGAAGGCGAGCAGCTCGTCCATCTCCTTCCGCTCGCGCATCCCCACCAGCGGCCCGATGATCTCGTGCACGTCGCCGCCCGAGCAGAAGTTGCCCCCCTCGCCCGTCAGCACCACCACCTTCACGTCGGTGGCGAACTGCAGCTGCCGAAAGGTGTCGCGCAGCTCGGCGTAGCTCTCAAAGGTGAGCGGATTCTTTCGCTCCGGCCGCGCGAGCGTCACCGTTGCGACCGGCCCCTCCACCTGCCAGCGGAACGAGGTGGGCTTGAGATCGGCGCCGAGGATCTTGGTGTTCATCGATTGAATGCGGTTCCGGTAAGGGACGGTGTGCTAGGTTCCGGCGAGTAAACTCGCTGCAACAACCGCACAAAGTCCGCCTGCGCGGACTCGGCGGCGAGATTCGCCTGCGTTGCGCACGCCGCTCCCAGAGCGAATGGAGGCTGCTGCAACCACGCGAACTCCGCCTTCGCGGACTGGCTTCGGCGCGCGAGACCGCTTCAGCGGTCTTCCCGTGGTTCCAGCCGGGGGATTCATCCCTCGGCGATCCCCGGCCCCCTACACCTCCCCCCCCGCCACCGCCAGCGCCTGCCCCGTCACCCCGGACGCCGCGGGGGAGCAGAGCCAGCCGACCGCGGCGGCGACCTCGGCGGGGTCGATCAGGCGGCCCATGGGGTTGACGCGGGTGATCATCTTCCGCGCCTCCTCCTCCGTCTTCCCCAGCTCGCGCACCAGGTTGCCGATGGCGGCGGTCGCCATGTCCGTGTCGGTGTAGCCGGGGCAGACGGCGTTGACGGTGATCCCCAGCTTCGCCGTCTCCAGCGCGAGGGCGCGGGTGAGGCCGACGACGCCGTGCTTGGCCGCGGTGTACGCCGCCGTCTTCGGATAGCCGCGCAGCCCCGCCGTCGAAGCGATGTTCACCACCCGCCCCCAGCGCGCCACCGTCATCGCGGGGATCACCTCGCGGGTGCAGAGAAAGGTACCCGTCAGGTTCACCGCCAGCATCCGGTTCCAGACCTCGATCGACGTGTCGATCAACGGACCGGCGGCGGACTGGCCCGCGTTGTTCACCAGGATCGCGGCATTCCCCAGCTCGTCGCGCGCGCTGATGAACGCGTCCAGGACCGAAAACTCGTCCGTGACGTCGCACTCGAGCGCCCGCACCTCGACGCCGTGCCGCTCGCGAAGGGTGGCCGCGTGCGCCTCCAGGCGAGGCAGGTCGCGGCCCATCAGGGTGAGGTCGGCGCCGAGCCGCGCCAGCTCGTCCGCGATCGCCGCGCCGATGCCGCGCCCGCCGCCGGTGACCACGGCGTGCTTGCCAGCGAGGTAGGTCATCGGCGGGGGCCCTCACCCCCGGCCCCTCTCCCGATAACAGGAGAGGGCTCCGCCCTCCTGTTCCCGGGAGAGGGGAGCACACCAAAACAGGCCCGAGCACGGATCTGCTCCCCCTCTCTCGATAACTGAGAGGGGCACCCTCTCCTGTTATCGGGAGAGGGGGTTGGGGGGTGAGGGCCCGCCATCAGATCCCACCCCCCGCCAGCTCCGCCTTCCGCTGCACCTGCCGCTCCAGCTGCACTCGCCCGCTGCCGTACTGCACCGGCCACCACTGGTCCGCGTAGCCAAGCTCGGCGGCGGCGTGGATGGTCCAGTGCGGGTCGGTGAGGTGCGGGCGGGCGAGGGCGCACAGGTCCGCGCGGCCGGCGGCGATGATCCCGTTCACCTGGTCCGCCTCGGTGATGTTGCCCACCGCGATCGTCGGCACTCGCGCCTCGTTGCGGATGCGGTCGCTGAACGGCGTCTGGAACATGCGCCCGTACACCGGCTTCGCGCCCGGCGAGGTCTGGCCTGCCGACACGTGGATCACGTCCGCGCCGGCGGCGTGGAAGGCGCGCGCCACCTCCACCGAGTCGCCGCACCCCATCCCCTCCTCCACCCAGTCCGTCGCCGAGATGCGCACCGACATGGGGCGCGCTTGGGGCCACGCGGCGCGCATGGCGGCGAAGACCTCCAGCGGGTAGCGCAGGCGGTTCTCCAGCGAGCCGCCGTACTCGTCCGTGCGCGTGTTGCTGAGCGGGGTGATGAAGGAGGAGAGGAGGTAGCCGTGCGCGCAGTGCAGCTCCACCATGTCGAACCGCGCCATGGCCGCCATCTCCGTGGCGCGCACGAAATCGTCGCGCACGCGGTCCATCTCGGCGCGCGTCATCGGGCGGGGGACGGGGTTGCCGGGGGCCCACGGCTCGGCGGAGGGAGCGAGGACTTCCCAGCCGCCCTCCTCCAGCGGCTGGTCCATCCCCTCCCACATCAGCCGCGTGGAGCCCTTGCGGCCGGAATGGCCGAGCTGAAGGCAGATCTTGGCGGGCGTCCGCTCGTGCACGAAGCGCACGATGCGCGTCCACGCGGCGAGGTGCTCGTCCGCGTACATCCCCGTGCAGCCCAGGGTGATGCGCGCCTCGGGGGAGACGCACGCCATCTCGGTGAAGACCAGCGCGGCGCCGCCCAGCGCGCGGGCGCCCAGGTGCACCAGGTGGAAGTCGTTGGGCGTGCCCTCCTCCGCCGAGTACATGTCCATCGGCGCGACGACGACGCGGTTGTGCAGCGTCATCCCGCGCAGCTTGAAGGGCGTGAACATCGGGGGGATGGGCGCCGGAGGCTCGCGCTCCTCGGCGCGCGACGCGAACCATCGCTCCACGCCCTCCAGGTACGCGCGGTCGCGCAGGCGCAGGCTCTCGTGGCCCACCCGCTGACTGCGCGTGAGCAGCGAGTACGCGAACTGCGGCGGATCGAGGTGCACGTAGCGCCGCACGTTCTCGAACCACTCCATCGAGTTGCGCGCCGCGTTCTGGAGCCGGACGGCGTCGGTGCGCCGCTCCTCCTGGTAGCTCGCCAGCGCCTTCTCCAGGTCGGGCTCCGCGTCCAGGATGCGGGCGAGCGCGATGGCGTCCTCCATCGCCAGCTTCGTCCCGGAGCCGATGGAGAAGTGCGCCGTGTGCGCCGCATCGCCGATCAGCGCGACGGGGGCGGCGGCGCCCCCCATGGTGAACCAGCGCTCGTTGCTGACGCGCGTGAACGAGATCCAGGGCGAGCGCAGGTGCGGCGCGTTGCTGCGCAGCGCGTGCCCATCCAGCCACGGCGCGAACATCCTCTCGCACGCCGCCACCGTCGCCGCCTCGTCCATCCCCTCGAAGCCCGCGTTGCGCCACGACCGTTCGTCGCATTCCACGATGAAGGCGGAGTTGCGGTCGTCGTAGCGGTAGGCGTGCACCTGGAAAACGCCGTGCTCGTTCTCGACGAAGATGAAGGTGAAGGCGTCGAACAGCTTGGTCGTCCCCAGCCACACGAAGCGGGCCGAGCGCACGTCCAGATCGGGGCTGAAGTCGTCCGCGTACTTCGCGCGCAGCCGGCTGTTCACCCCGTCCGCGGCGACCACCAGGTCCACGCCTTCGAGGTTTGCGTCATCCGCTACGTCCTGTTCGAAGCGGAGCTCGGCGCCGAGGGCGGCGGCGCGGTCGCGGAGGATCTGGAGGAGCTTGACGCGGGCGATGCCGGAGAAGCCGTGCCCGCCCGAGGTGATGGTGGTGCCGCGGAAGTGGATGTCGATATCGTCCCAGTGCGCGAAGTGGTCGGCGATCTCGCGGTACGACTCGGGATCGGCCTCGCGCAGGTTACCGAGCGTCTGGTCGGAGAAGACGACGCCCCACCCGAACGTGTCGTCGGCACGGTTGCGCTCGAAGACGGTGACGCGGCGCGCGGGGTCCGCCTTGCGCAGCAGGAGCGCCAGGTAGAGCCCCGCCGGCCCCCCTCCTACGATGGCCACGCTCAGGGGCTTGCGATCGACTGCGGCCACGCGCCTCCCGGATTGGAACGGTCGTTCGGATCTTGGATTCGTAGTGTAGGACGCGCCGCCGCGCCCCGGCAAGGCCCCCTCCCCCCGGCCCCCTCCCCCGCCTGCGGGGGCGCAGGGCGGGTGAGGGGGAGAACTGCCGCCCGTGCTGCACAGACCACGTAGGGCCAGACCTGCGGGTTACCTGCGTGTCTGCCCACCCTCGCCCGACCACCAACCCCGCGTCTCGGCGCCGAAACGACGTAGGCGCCACTGGGGTAGGCCCTCACCCCCGCTCGTTCCTCGCTGCCCCCTCTCCCGATAACAGGAGAGGGCTGCGCCCTCGCCGTTATCGAGAGAGGGGGCGGAACCACCCATGCCATTGTAGGGGCGCGATTTATCGCGCCCGTGCCCTGCGCTGCACCACCGCCTGTCATTCAAAACAAATAAACGGTAGGGGCAGACCTGCGTGTCTGCCCTCCGCCTGCCTCGCCCCGGCCCCCGCGCAAAATCGCCCCCACCTCTGTGCGTCGTGGCGGCGCGGGGATGCCCATCCGCACCATCCGCATTGCGGCCCGCGTTCACGCGCGGCAAACTTGCGGGCATGGCGGGCACTCCGCGCGCCACCCACCCCGCACCCACGAGGCACCGTGCGAATCCTGCTCATCCTGGTGGCGGCCGCGCTGGTGGCGGCGCCTCAAACCGCCCGCGCGCAGGCCCCGGCGGACTCCGCCGCCATCCGCCAGACCGCCCTGGACTACGCGCTGGGATGGTACGACGGGGACGGGCCGCGGATGCAGCGCGCCCTCCACCCCGAGCTCGCCAAGCGCCGTGTGTCCACCGACGACGCGGGGCGCAGCCGCATCGTCCAGATGAGTGCCATGACGCTGGTGGGGCAGGCGGCCAACGGCGGCGGGCGCGACACCCCCGCCGCGGAGCGCCGCGCCGACGTGCGCATCCTCGATCTCTTCCAGAACGTCGCCTCCGTGCGCGTGGACATGTCCGGGTGGATCGACTACATGCACATAGCCAAGTGGAACGGCCGCTGGGTGATCGTCAACGTGTTGTGGGAGGACCGGCGCGACGCCGCGCGCTAAAGACAGAATGGGCTCACGCGGAGACGCGGAGACGCGAAGGAGAGGGGCTGAATCTCTCTCTGCGTCTCCGCGGCTCCGCGTGAGACTTCCTTTACCGGTATCACCCCCCGATCCAGTACGTCGCCTTTACCAGGAAAATGTTGCGGGCCGGATCGCGCAGGATGGAGCCGTCGTTGCGCGCGTCCATGAAGTCGCCGGTGAAGTCCAGCCCGCTGCGGTCCTGCTGCCAGACGAAAAAGAGCACGGAGCCTGGGCGGTACTCCCAGCGCAGCACGGCGTTGCCCCGCAGGCTGCGCAGCGAGAAGTCGCGCTCGCCGAAGCCGCGCGCCACACGGAAGGGGGCGGAGGGGCCGGCGCCGTCAGCGTCGAGGGTGATGACGCCAGTGGTGTCGTTGCGAACCGCCGTCCCGCGGTCGCGGCCGTAGACGCGGAAGCGGTACTCGCCCGGCGTCCCGAACTCCTTGTAGTCGCGGAAGTCGCCGCGCACGAAGAAGGGCTGCGCGAACAGCTCCAGGCTCAGGCGCGGCGTAAAGGTCCAGTCCACGCGCGTCCCCAGCGCCACCGTGGTCTGCTCCAGGTCCGCGAAGACGTAGCGGCGGCCAAAGGTGGCGCGCGCCAGCGAGTCGGGCAGGGAGCGGATGAACTGGTCCGTGTCCTTTTCGTTGACCCACTGCGGCTCCAATCGAACGCGCACCGCCGAGCTGGGGCGGGCATCGAGCGTCACCCCCACCACGTGGTCGAACTCGCCGGACGTGTCGGTGCGGTAGCTCAGGTTCAGCCCGCCGATCACCCGCTTGCGGCTGTCCGTGCGCACGTTCAGCCCCGTGCTCCACTGCGCCGGCACGCTCGCCAGCGGACCGCCGCGCGTCAGGCGGTCGTTGAAGTACTCCGGGCTCCCACCCACGCGGCCGCCCAGCGTCCAGAAGTTGGCGAGCTGCACGTTCCCGCCCACGTTGTACGACTCGAAGATCTCATCGCCGCCGAAGTTGAAGGCGTGGTTGCTGTACGCGAACGCGTTGTAGTTGCGGAAGCGGCGCCCCGCCCGCGTCTCGCGGTACATGACGAACGTGGACAGCGAGCGATAGTCGGCGCGGGTCTGGAAGCCGGCGTCGTTGACCTCGAAACCGGGGCTCACCGTCTGGAAGGTGAGCGAGCCCAGCCAGTGCTTGCCGCTCGTTTTGGCCAGCGCCAGAGCGCCCGCGTACCCATCCAGCCGGGTTGCGGTGCTGTCCAGGCGCAGGTGGTCCGCATCGGGACGGGCGAAGTAGCGGGTCGATGCGTTCTGCGCCGCCGCGATCACCCCGCGCTCCCCCGCGATGGTGCTCCCGGAGAGGAACCCGTTCAGGTCCCAGGTGCGCTTCCCCCACGAGTGGTCGAAGTCCACGCCGCCCATGTACGCGGACGAGCGGAGCATCCCGCCCAGCGCCGCGTCGCCCAGGTCGCGGTGGGTGGAGGTGAACATCGCGCCCGCCACGCTCTGCCCGCCGCGCAGGTCGCGCCGCACGCGCCCGGCGAAGTAGTTGGAGAGCGGCTCCACCAGCGCCGAGCGCTCACCCAGCACCGTGTCACCGTCCACGATGCGCCGGCCGAGATAGGTGGCCTTCTCGCCCGTGGTGACCGCGTCCAGAATGCCGACGGACCAGCCGCCCCGCGTGCGCCCGCTCAGCTTGGCCGCCGCGGCGATCGTCGTCTGCTCCGGGGCGTCGGAAAAGAGCACCTCGTCCTCGCCGATCCGCCCTCCCAGCGAACGCTGCGGCCGCCGCCCGATGCGGCGCGAGTAGAACGGCTGCGTGAAGCCGTAGTTGTTGAAGGAGTTGGTGGGATGGCCGAAGCGGAAGATGTCGGTGCCCTCGGTGAAGAAGGGGCGCCGCTCCGGGAACTGCACCTCGAACGCGCTCAGGTTCACCACCGCCGGGTCCACCTCCACCTGGCCGAAGTCGGGGTTGACGGTCGCGGTCAGCGTGAGGCCGGAGGGGAGCCCGTATTTGACGTCGACGCCGGCAGACGCGGTCATGTCGTTGGCGCGGAAGAAGGGATTCGCCGGGTCCCCCTGCGGCGAGCGGTCCACGCGGGCGCTGGTGTACGGCTGGATCTCCAGGCGGCGCGGGGTGCGCAGTCCCTCCAGCCCCGCCAGGTCGCCGAAGCGCGACACGAAGCCGCCGTCGCTCTGCGTCCACGGCGACCACGAGGTGCGCTCCTCGCGCCGCGCTACGTCGCGCTGCACCTGCACGCCCCACACGCGCCCGCTGGCCGGCTCGCGCGAGCCGTAGCGGAGCTGGGACAGCGGGATGCGGTACTCGGCCGTCCACCCCGCCGAGTCCACCTGCGTCGCCACCTCCCACACGGCATCCCAGCTCAGATCCTCGTTGGTGTCGTCGAAGTGGAAGGAGTCCTTTTTCACCCCGCGCGGGTTCACGGCGAAGCGGAAGCCGGTGCGCCGGTCGTGATAGGTGTCCAGCATCACGTGCACCCAGTCCGAGTAGATCCCGGTGGCGTCGCGCCGCGCCAGCTGGGCCGCGATGGAGTCGGGGCGCGAGTCGTACATCCGCACGCCCACGTACACGGCCGCGTCGTCGAAGAGGATACGGGCCTCGGTGCGCTCCCGCGCCGCCGCGCGCGGGTTGGGATAGCTTTCGGTGAAGGCGTCCGCCACGCCGGCCGCCGCCCACGCGGCCTCGTCCAGCTTGCCGTCGATGCGCAGCGTTCCGCTCACCCGCGCGGCGCGGATGGCGCGCGTGGCGGCGCGGGCGGAGTCGGCGGGCACCTGGGCGGCGGCGGCGGGCGCGCAGGCGAGGATCAGGAGAAGCGTGAGGTGGATGCGGCGCATGGCGGCCTCGGTGGGTCTGTGATGGGTGGCGGCGCTCATCGTGCGCGGGCCAGGATCGATTCGAAGAGGTCCAGCGCCCGCGGAGTGCCGTCCTTGCCCAGCAGCTGCAGCGCGGCGCGGCGGCGTGCCGGGTCCGCGTCGCGCGTGGCGATGACGAGCCATTCCGCCTCGCCGCCGTTCTTCTTGGATAGCTCCGTGTCTGCCTGGTGCCCGCGGTCGCCGCCCGCGATGGTGGCCGCCGCGCGCCGCCCGAGCTCCTTGGATGCCATGCTCCGCGCCTCAAGCGCGCGCGCCGACCGCGCCACCCGCAGCAGCCCGCGCCACACGCCGTCGCCATCGAGCAGGAAGACGGGCACCAGCGCTCCCCGCGCGACCTGTCCATCGCTCCGCATCGCCACGTCGAGGAGGAACGCGCTCGCATCGGCCGGTGCCACCCACACCGCGGGTGTCTGTGGTGCGGGGCCAGCCGTGGCGCGCACCGAAGCCACCCGCCCGCCAGCCCCCCCCAGCGCCCCCCCCACCGGTCCGGGCCGGCATGCCGCCTCCGCATCCGCGGGGAGATGCGTCAGGTTGGGGACGAAGAGCGCCACCCCGCCGCCTGCCAGCCGCCGCCCGATCACCGCCCGCCCATCGCCGCACGCCCCCGGCGCCGCGGCGAAGTGGATCTGCACCGTGCCGTCGCGGACTGACGCCACGTGCTGTGCGATGGTCTGTGCGTCCGATGTGGTCGCGATGACGGACGCAAGTCCGGTAAGGAGCGCCAGGGCGGCGTTCCTGTGCGAAATTTTTAGCATGATGAAGCGCTTTCGGTTGAGGGATCCGGTGCGCGGGGGCTACCCGCGCGCCCGTGAGCTTCGAAGGTGGGCGATGGCGGGTTCCGCGGCGCCGCGGACGGCCATGTGCGGATCGCGCAGCAGCGGCTCCAGCATCGCGATGGCGCGCGCGTCGCCGAGGGCGGCGAGGGCGTCGACGGCGCCGGCGCGTACCTGCCAGGCGGGGTCGCCCAGCACGGAGCCGAGCGCCGTCACCGCGCGTGCGTCCGGCACCTGCGCCAGCGACGAAGCGGCGTTGGCGCGCACCCGCCAGTTCGGGTCGCGCAGGGCGCCGGCGAGCGCATCCACCGCCCTGCGCTCCCCCGCGACGCCCAGCGCCCAGGCGGCGTAGGCGCGCACCCGCCAGTCCGCGTCGCCCAGCGCGCTCACGAGCGGGCGGATGAGCTCGCCGCCGCGCACCTGCGTGAGCGCCCAGGTGGCGCGGTCCTGCACCAGGTCCACCGGGCTCGTGGCTGCGCGGTCGAGCGCGGGGCGCAGGCGGCGGATGGCGGCCGCATCCGCACCCGACGCGCCCGCAGCGTTGCGCAGCGCCAGCTCGCGCGCGCCGGGCGCCAGCGGAACCCGCTCCCCGGTCGCGGGCACTGCCTGCGACATCTCGCGCGGCGCGTCGCCCGTCTCGGCGCGCGCCCGGGCGCGCACGCTGGGCACGGGGTGCGTGCGCGCGATCTCGCGGAGGGCGGCGCGTACCACACCGCGCGCCGTGCTGGAGACGTCGTCGCGCCCCAGGATGCCGGCCAGCGCCTCCACCGCCTCGCCCTGCACGGTGGGATCGCGATCGTACGCCACCATCCGGCGCAACGCAGCGATGGCTTCGTCGCAGGCGAGCATCCCCAGCCCTTCCGCGGCCTCGCGGCGCGCCTCCTCGCCGGGATGCGCGCGGGCGATCTTGAGCAGCCCCTGCAACCCCGCCTCGCCCGGCAACCCCGCGAGCGACTCGGCGGCCTCGCGCTGCACCTCGGGGTCCGTCTCCTGGAAGGCGAGCCGCTCCAGCGCCACTGCGGCGGTTTCGGGGGGCGCGTTGCGGGCGAGCGCCTCGACCGACGCGCGCCGCTCCTCACCGGTGCCGGTGAGGTAGGCGAAGCCGTTGCCGCCGGAGCGGGCGCGCGCGGGCTTCTTCCACTCCTTGGTCAACGTGCAGGTCCCGGCGGTGCAGTCCAGCTCCATCTCCGTTTCCGGATCGGAGACCACGTGCACGCGCTGCCCGTTCGGCGCGGGGCTCGCTTCGTCATCGCCGTCACCGGTCTCGATGCGTCCGCGCACCACGGCGGCGCCGTTGCTCACGACGTTCAGCCCACCGGTCACGCGGTCCAGAAGCGCGCCCGCGCCGCGAGTGCGGATCTCGCCGTCCAGCCGCGACCGCGCGACCATCAGCCCGCCGCCCTCGGTGGCGAAGTCCACCGTGCCGCGCACCCGGTCCAGGTGCAGCCCGTCGCCGCCGGAGGTCCCGGTGAAGCGGCCCTCCACCTCGCGGATCGACAGCCCGCCGCCCGTGGAGCGCACCGCCACGTCGAAGCGCCGCGGCACCCAGATGCGCAGCTTGTCGTGGCGCCCGGCCCCACCGGGGCGCCGCTCCGTCACGCGCACCCCGCCCGCGGACGCGACGGCATCCAACCGCCCCTCGCGCGCGCGCGCGCCGGTGAACTCGGCGTGCACGAAGACGGTTTCGCGCTCCCACCCGACCACCTCGACGCCGGCCTCATCCTCCATCACCAGATCCAGCCGCCCGCCCGCCCGTGCCGCGACGGTGCGCTCCACCACGTGCTCCTGCTGACCGGCCTCGGCCGACATCCGGGGCAGCACCTTGGCAACCGCCGGATGCACCGCCGCCATCAGCCCGGAGACGACGAGCGCGACCCCGGCCGCCACGGCGCTCGTCCGCCGCGACGGAGTGCGGCGGCTGCGCACGGCGTCGAGCACCGCCAGCATACGCCCTTCGAGCTGCGACGGGCGCGCCATGCTCACCGCCACCGGCGACGCTCCGCCGGCCGGGCGAAAGGCGCGCGCGACCTCCAGCAGGTGCGCGGCGTAGCTGCGCGCGCGGGTGCCGGCCGCAAGCACGCGATCGTCGCACGCCAGCTCGCGCTCGGCGCGCATCCGTCGCGCCGCGTACCACACGCCCGGATGCACCCAGTAGAAGGCGCACGCCAGCGCCGCCAGTGTCTGCATCAGGCAGTCGCGCCGCGCCACGTGGGCGAGCTCGTGCAACAGCACCACGCGCCGCCGGTCGGCCGACCATCCGTCCGCCGCCGCGGGAAGGAGCACGATCGGGTGCCGCGTCCCCCACGTCATCGGCATCGTGGCGAGGTCGCTACGCAGCAGGCGCACGGGGCGCTCGACCTCCGCCACCCACATCAGGTCGCGCAGCATGTCCCGCCACTCGGGCGAGTCCAGCGGAGTCGCGCTCTTCGCCAGGCGCGCCACGCTCCACCGCCCCACCGCCACCCTCGCCAGCAGCCCCAGCGCGACCGCCGCGTACAGCCCGGCCAGCAGCCACTCCACGCGGATGGGCGCGGGCACCTCCGCCGGCGCCGCGGTGGAGGGAGCGGCATCCTCCGGCGCCACATCCGCCACCACCGGCCCCGCCGACAGCGGATCGGCGGGAGCGGAGAACGAGGCGGGGATCGGCTCCGTCTCGGTCAGCACGGCCACCCGCCACCCCGGCAGGAGCATCGTGAGCACCGGCAGCGACAGCACGGCGCCGATGGCGAGCGCCCAGACCATGTGGCGCGTGGCGGCCGATGCGCCGCGGTGCACCAGGCAGGCGGCCGCCAGCCCGGCGACGGCCACCACGAGCGTGGCCTTGGCCAGCAGGCCGAGCACGGCGAGCGCTTCGGCGGCGGAGATGGGAGGCGGGTTCATTCGTCCTCTGCGGGGTCGCGGGCTTCGTCCAGCAGGCGTGAGAGCCGGTGGTACTCGTCTTCGGAAAGCGGCTGGTCCGGCAGCTCCAGCAGCGCCGCCACCGCCGACTCGCGCGAGTTGCCGAAGAAGGTCTGCAGGAGGTGCTGGAGCGCGGTCTGGCTCACCTCGCCAGGCGCGGCGGTGGGGAGGTAGACGTAGCGGGGGCCGTCCTGCTCGTGGCGCAGGTAGCCCTTCTCTTCCAGCAGGCGCAGCATCCCGCGCACCGCGGAGTAGCTGGGCGCATCGGGGAGCGCCCCGTGCACCTCGGCCCCCGTGGCCCTACCCAGCCTGAACACCACATCCATGATCTGGCGCTCGCGGCGCCCGAGATCGAACTGCGAGGGAGCGGACATGCACACCTTCTATGCTAGTGTATTGACATTCTGTCAGTACACTAGCATCCCTTGCGGGTGAGGTCAAGGGTGTTGATGGAGGGAGGGCCCCCTCCCCCCGGCCCCCTCCCCCGCCTGCGGGGGCGCAGGGCGGGTGAGGGGGAGAACTGCTGCCCACGTCGCACAGATCTCGTAGCGGCGCGATTCATCGCGCCCGTGCCCGGCGCCACCCCGGCGCCCGCCACGCACACCAATCCTGTAGGGGCAGACCTACGTGTCTGCCCTCCTCGCCCGCACCACGAACCCCGCCCCCGCGAACCGAAACCCGTAGGGGCCGCCCCACGTGGCTGCCCGTGCCCGCCCCGCCTCCACCGCCTGCCGTTCCCGCGCGCGACGCCCTGTCTCCCCACCCCATCATCCAACCCAGACCCATCCGCGCATCATAGGAGAACTCTAAGTCTCAGCTCGCACTCAAAACCCGCCCCGCCCCTCCGCCACGCGACGTGCCTCGTCTCCCCGGCCAGCGCCAGCGATCCCCTGACCCGGTCCAGATCCGCACCGCACACCGCGCATCCGTCCAGCGCCGTGATCTCGTCACCCGCGCGCACACCGCACTCGGCCGCGGGAGAATCCGCGACCACGTGGCGCACGATGACCCGCTCGAACCCGGCTCCGCTCGACACCAAGTCCAGCCCGCTGGCATCGAACGAGGCGCCCCGCCTGGCGGAGCTCGCCCCTTCGACGATCACCCTCCTTCGCGAATAGTCGAAGATGATCGTCCCCTGCCCCAGAACCGGCGCGCCGATGGTGCCGTCGGCCCAGGTCGCGCCCAGGAAGCCCGCGTGCTCGCGGGCTACGGCGACGACCGGCGCGCGCACCTCGATCGAGCCCAACTCCAGGCTCTCGAGAGTGCACACGCGCCCGACCGTCGTACCGCCGGCGCCGCTCCCCAGCGGCCGCTCGATGCCGCGCCCCTCCCACCACCGCCGATGCGCATCGCCGAACGGCGCCGTCAGCAGCACGTCGAACCCGCCCGTCCCCAGGTCGAGCACCAGCCGGACCTGCTCCGCGGAGTCGTCGTGAGCGCGCAGCGATGCGCGCACCACGGGCACGCGCATGTCCAGGTGGACGGAGAGCACCGTGCCGGTCCCGTCGTACGCGAACCCGGCCGATTCGTAAAGGCGGATCTCCCGGGCCGCAGCGTCCACCTCCACCACGAATCGCTCGAAAAGCGAGAACCCCACGGTTCCGTCGATCCGCATCCCGTGCGCATCGGACACGTTGCCGAGCGGCATCAGCGCCACCGTCTCACCCGGCATCGCTAGCGAACCGATCCCGAGACGCTCCACCGTCGCGAGCGCCGCATCCACGTTGCCCACCCCGCTGGCACCGCCCGGCAGCGGGCGCTCCTCCAGCCCCAGCGTGGCGCTCCACCTCCGGTCGAGAGTGGTCACGCTCGACCCGCTGTCCAGGATCAGCGTCGCCGGGCGGTCGTTCAGCGATGCATCCAGCAGGATGTGGCGGTGCCGGAGCGTGAAGGGAATCACGTGCGCGGGCTTCTGAAGCGCGGGAGGAGCTTGCATGGGAGGGTGCCGGTAGAGGAGGGGACGCCCGTGCGGTGGACACGAGCCGGATGGCGTGGTAAGCTGATGTGATCGCTCGACCACATTGTGATCATAAGATCACAATAGGCCGACGTCAACCTCTTGGCCCCCGCGTTCGATGCCATCCACCGATTCGGATCGTCCGCTGCCCTACGTTCAGGAGCGAAGCCAGGACACGGTCGAACGGCTGCTGGCCGCGGCCGAAGAGCTTCTCGCGGAGGGCGGCGCGGAGGCAGCCACTCTGCGCGCGATCGCGGCGCGCGCGCGGATGTCGCTCGGGAACGTGTACCGCCGCTTCGCGGACAAGGACGCGGTCCTACGCGCGGTGTACGTGCGCTTCTTCGAACGGGCGGCGGAGTCCAACCGCGAGGCGCTCCGCGACGGTGCGTGGGAGGGAGTCTCGCCCGAGGCGCTCACCCGCGCCATCGTGGAGGGGATGGCGAGGGGATACCACGAGCACCGCGCCCTCCTGCGGGCGCTCATCCTCTACGCGCGCACGCACGAGGACCCCGATTTCCGGCGCAGGGCCGCGGCGCTCAACGACGCCGTGTACGATCGCCTCATGGAGCTACTCGCCGCGCGCGGGGGGGCGCTCACACCGCCGCGCGTGCGCTTCGCCATGCGCATGGCCGCCGCGACGCTCCAGGAGAGGATCGTCTTCGGCGGCCCGACCGACGACGGCCTGGACGTCACCGCCGAGCTCTCCCACGCGCTGACCCTGTACCTGGCCGCGCCGGCACTCCCCGCCGGATCGTAGACCGTCAGGGGCAACGCCCCGCCTCCCGCCCTGCCCTCCGCCACGCTATCTTGTTCCCCGCCCCGACGGGAGCCGGTGTACTCAGAGAGAAACCCGCACATGATCCAACCACGCTCGCGCGCCGCCATCGCCCTCGCGCTCACGCTGGCCTGCACCGCGACGCTCGCCGCGCAGGCGCCGGGCACCGCGCGGACCGGGCCGGTCTTCGTGAACGGCATGGCACAGATCGTCCCAGCCTTCGCCGACTCCTCGCAGTGGATCCGGCAGAACCTCTGGGTGGAGACGGACTTCGACTCCGACCGCGACGGGCGCAACGACCGCCTGCACGTGGACGTGACGCGGCCGCGCCAGACGGAAACCGAGGGCCTCAAGGTGCCGGTCGTGTACGGGTCGAGCCCCTACTACGCCGGCGTATCGCGCACGTTCGCGTTCTGGGACGTGCGCCAGGAGCTCGGCCAGCCCTCGCCCGCGCGCGGCGCGATGTCCGGTCCGCCGCACGACCCCAAGCGCACGCGCATCTCCAACGACCTCGTGCGCACCTGGGTGCCGCGCGGCTTCGCGGTGGTGCATTCCGATGCGCCGGGCACCGGCCGCTCCCAGGGGTGCGTGACCATCGGCGACACGCCCGAGCGCACGGCGATGAAGTTCGTCGTCGACTGGCTGAACGGACGCGCGAGAGGCTACACGACCGCGGAGGGGACGCAGCAGGTGACGGCGACGTCGTGGTCCACCGGCAAGGTGGGGATGATCGGCACGTCGTACGAGGGCACCCTGCCGCTGGCCGCGGCCACGACGGGAGTCGCGGGGCTCGAAGTCGTCGTCCCGGTCTCGGCGAACACGTCGTACTACCACTACTACCGTTCGAACGGGCTGGTGCGCTCGCCGGGCGGGTATCTGGGCGAAGACGTGGACGTGCTCTACGACTTCGTCGCCAGCGGCCCGACCGCCATGCGCGCGACCTGCGACCGCATCGTAAAGGGCGGCCTCTTCGCCTCGGGGCAGGACCGCGCGAGCGGCGACTACAACGATTTCTGGGCCTCGCGCGAGCTGCTGCCGCACGTCAAGAACATCAGGGCGGCGGTGCTGCTGGCGCACGGGCTCAACGACTTCAACGTCATGCCGTCGCACACGGTGCGGATCTACGAGGCGATGAAGGCGAACGGCCTGCCCGTCTCCATGTACCTCCACCAGGGCGGCCACGGGGGCGATCCGCCGTTCGAGATGGTGAACCGCTGGTTCACGCACTACCTGTACGGCGTGGACAACGGCGTCCAGCGCGATCCGCCGGTGTGGATCGTCTCGAGCACCGCGGCCGGGCCGAGGGCGCGGATGCCCGCGCCTGTTCCCTTTGCGTCGTTCCCGGTGCCGGGCTCGGCGCCCGTCGTCCTCTATCCCACGGATGGCGGCAACGGCATCGCCGCCCTCGCCCTGCGGCCGTCGCGGGGACTCGACTCCATCGTCGACGACGCGTCCGTCAGCGGCAGCGCCAGTGCCCGCGCGCCGCGCTCGGCCCATCGCCTCCTCTTCGCCACGGCGCCGCTCGCCGATTCGCTGCACATCTCGGGAACGCCGCGCGTGACGGTGCGCGTCGCCGTGGACCGGCCCGCGGCCAATCTCAGCGTGTGGGTGGTGACGCTGCCCTACGACGCGACGGAGATCGGCGCCGCCGGCCGCGCGGGCGTGGTGACGCGCGGCTGGGCCGACATCCAGAACCATGCATCGCTCACGCGCGGCGGCATCTACGCATCCACGCGCCGCGGCGAGCCGCTCGTCCCGGGCCGGTACTACGACCTGACGTTCGACCTGGAGCCGGACGACCAGGTCATCCCCACGGGGCGGCAGTTGGGCATCATGATCATGTCCACCGACCCGGAATTCACCCTCTCGCCGCGGGCAGGCACGCGGCTGACCGTGGATCTCGCGGGGACGTCGTTCACGCTGCCGGTGGTGGGCGGCCGCGCGGCGTTCACGCGCGCGGGCGGCGTGCGGCGCGACCCCTGATCCAGGCGGGCGTGCCGCGCGGCACGAAATGCGGCACCAGTGCCATCAGGACTTACCTCAACCTGTTTTCGATACGATGAGTCTGGATACGAGCAAGTTCATCTACGTCATGAAGGACCTCCGCAAGGTGGTCCCGCCCAGCCGCGAGATCCTCAAGGGGATCTGGCTCTCCTTCTATCCGGGCGCCAAGATCGGCGTCGTGGGCTCCAACGGCAGCGGCAAGAGCACGCTGCTGCGCATCATGGCCGGCGTCGACAAGGACTTCATCGGCGAGGCGTGGGCCGCCGCCGGCACTCGCATCGGCTACCTGGCGCAGGAGCCGCAGCTCGATGCGTCGCTGGACGTGCGCGGCAACGTGGAAGAGGCCGTCCGCCACCAGCGCGACGTCCTCCGCCGCTACGAGGAAGTCAACAACTCGTTCGGCGACGAGAACGCGGACATGGACGCGCTCATCGAGGAGCAGGCGCGGCTTCAGGACCAGATCGACGCCGGCAACCTGTGGGAGCTCGACCGCAAGATCGAGATCGCCATGGACGCCCTCCGCCTTCCCCCGGGCGAGGCGGAAGTCACCAACCTTTCCGGCGGCGAGCGGCGCCGCGTGGCGCTCTGCAAGGTGCTCCTCGAAGAGCCGGACATGCTCCTCCTCGACGAGCCCACCAACCACCTGGACGCCGAGTCGGTGGCGTGGCTGGAGCACCACCTCTCCGAGTTCAAGGGGACGATCGTGGCCATCACCCACGACCGCTACTTCCTGGACAACGTGGCCGAGTGGATCCTGGAGCTGGACCGCGGCGAGGGGATTCCGTGGAAGGGCAACTACACCTCGTGGCTGGAGCAGAAGCAGGAGCGGCTGGCCAAGGAGGAGAAGCACGCCTCCGCCCGCCAGCGCACCCTTCAGCACGAGCTGGAGTGGGTGCGGATGGCGCCGCGAGCGCGCCAGGCCAAGAGCAAGGCCCGCATCACCGCCTACGAAGAGCTGCTGAACGCCGACCAGCGCGAGCGCACCTCCACCGCCGAGATCATCATCCCCGCCGGCCCGCGCCTCGGTGAAGAGGTCGTCGTGGCCGACCACCTCACGAAGGCGTTCGGCGACAAGCTGCTGATCGACAACCTGGAGTTCCGCCTTCCGCGCGGCGGCATCGTGGGCGTGATCGGCCCCAACGGTGCCGGCAAGACGACGCTCTTCCGCATGATCACCGGCGGCGAGCAGCCGGACGCGGGCGCGCTCAAGGTGGGCTCCACCGTGCAGCTGGCCTACGTGGACCAGAGCCGCGACACCCTGAACGCGGACAAGTCCGTCTACGACGAGATCTCAGGCGGCCAGGAGACGCTGGAGCTCGGCAAGGTGAAGGTGAACGCGCGCGCCTACTGCTCGTGGTTCAACTTCAAGGGATCGGACCAGCAGAAGAAGGTGGGCACCCTGTCCGGCGGCGAGCGCAACCGGGTGCACCTGGCCAAGGTGCTCAAGTCCGGCGGCAACCTGATCCTCCTGGACGAGCCCACCAACGACCTGGACGTCGACACCCTGCGCGCGCTGGAAGAGGCGCTGCTGGACTTCGCCGGCTGCGCCGTCGTGATCTCCCACGACCGGTGGTTCTTGGACCGCATCGCCACGCACATCCTCGCCTTTGAGGGCGAGAGCAACGTGGTGTGGTTCGAGGGCAATTACCGCGAATACGAACTCGACAAGAAGCGCCGCCTCGGCGCCGACGCCGACATCCCGCACCGCATCCGCTACCGCAAGCTGGTGCGGGCCTGACCCCAGAGGCCCAAACAGCAGGGCTCACGCGGAGACGCGGAGGCACGGAGAGATGTTCTTCTCCGTGCCTCCGTGTTTTGGGCATTTAAAACACATAACGGGATTCACATGACGAAATGATGCGCTCAGGCAAGCTTCAGCCGATGCGGTTGCCGCACGCCTATTCGGCCAGTGGATGTACGGTCCGGTATCAATGTTGGCGGTGTTTTGCGGAACGGGGGTGATCAGCTTGTGCGCCGGAGAGGCCGTGATTATCCTCGCACTCCAAGCAGGTCGCGAGCCGTCCTCCTCCTCCAGATTGAAGATGGCGATCTTCGATGTGACGATCACCGAAGTGCTGAACGAGCGTCTTGCGGCGCTCGAGAAGCATTTCGAAGCGGATGTCATCTTTTACTTCGGAGAGATCAACCCCGGTTACATAAAGGTGTTCAGGGACTTCATTGAGCGCCTCAAGGCAGATCCCGCCGCACGGGACCGGCTCGTCGTGGTGCTGAATACCCCTGGCGGTAGCGCCGAAATGGTGGAGAAGATGGTCGAGATCATCCGGCACCACTACGCCGAAGTGTATTTCGTCGTGCCTGATTTCGCGATGTCGGCAGGAACGATCTTTTGTATGTCGGGCGACAAGATCTACATGGATTATTCGTCCTCACTTGGGCCGATCGATCCCCAAGTCTTTAACGGGAAAGACTGGGTACCCGCGCTGGGCTATCTGGACAAGGTTGAGGAGCTGATCAAGAAAGCGCAGGCCCAGCAGATCAGCCGCGCCGAGTTTCTGATTCTGCAGAGCCAGGATCTCGCCACGCTCAGCCGGTGTGAGCAGGCGAGAGACCTGACGATTACGCTTCTCAAGAAGTGGTTGGTGGAGTATAAGTTCAAGGATTGGACCGTACACCAGACCACCCCCGAGAAGCTGCACCAGCCGGTTACACTAGAAGAGAAGCGCGAACGGGCAGAAGAGATTGCGCGTATCCTGGGAAGTAACAAGAAGTGGCACTCACACGAGCGTATGTTGGGGATCGAAACGGTGCGGCGTGACCTTCGGCTCCAGGTGGAGGACTACTCGGCGGACGAGACCCTGAAGGGATTGGTTCGTGCGTACAACGATCTGATGATCGAATACATCGCGCGCATCGAGCTTCCCGTTTTCATGCACAGCCGAATCTAAGGAGATCTCGATGACTCTCGTGGATCAACTGCGCCAGATCGCGGCACAGCAGGCGAGCTCTGTCCCGGGGGAGTCGGAATATCGCGAAATGGAAGAGTTCTATCGCGAAATGGTTCGGCTCGGCATCGCAAAGAAGAACGTGTACGAGTTTCCGCATCTCGACACGACCGGCAGGAGTTTACACCGAAAACGCGTGCGCAGTGGGAAGGTGGCTTAGTTTCGTAGAGGATCCGGCCTGAACAGTTAGCCGAAGCACTGAGTTATGAAGATAGAGCGGGTTGGGTAAATTCACCCAACCCGCTCTCGTCTATGTCCTCCGGGGAACCCGTCGCCGGGCGCGAATCCGAAGGCCCCTTGTACCAACGATGATATAGTCCGCGCCCGTTGTCAACGCGTCCCGAATGCGCCAGCCACACCCCTACTTGTACCGCACCAGCGCCCACGCCACGCTCGGCAGCGGCGAACCGTTCCAGGCGGCGGCCAGCGAGTAGGCTCCGCCCTGGCCGTCGTCGTCGATGAGGAGGTAGTTGGGGCTGCTGGAGACGGGGGAGACGGAGGCGGCGTTGCCCCAGACTTCGGCGACGGCGCCGTAGTTGACGCGGGTGGCGGTGCCGCCCGTGCGGAGGACGGCCGGGGCCCCCCACCCCTGCGTCGGGTTGGGGCCGGAGGAGGCGCTCAGGAAGGCGCGGTTCTGGAAGACGTCGCTCGCGCTGGCGTCGTCCACGGCCTGGCTGAGGGTCCAGGTGAGGAGGGCGCTCCCCGGCTCCCAGCCCGCGCCCAGCAGCGGGCGGACGCGCGCGGCCAGCCCCTCGCGTCTCGCGCCCGATGCCGAGTAGCCGTACCAGCCGTCCAGCGAGCCGCGCACCACCGAGGACAGCGCGGCATCCCACGTGGCGCCCTCGCGCACCATGCGCGTGGCCAGGTCAAGGCAGAAGCTCGCGGCGCTGGCGTACCCCTGCGAGAAGTTGTCGCGCGTGCTGGCGGCGAGGAGGGCGTACGGCGCCGACGCGGGCTGCTCCACCGCGCGCGCCCAGTCCCAGTTGGAGTTGGGCTCGATCCGCAGGTAGCGGCCCACGAGCCACCAGCCCAGCAGGTCGGCGGTTCCCTCGATGGACCACGTGGCGCCCGTCTGCCACTCGTGCGCGCCGGCGGGGCGCGTGTCGGCGGCGTACTGCGCCTGCCAGGCGTGCGCGATCTCGTGCGAGATCAGGCGAAGCGCGCTGGCCGAGCTCGGCAGCGGCGTGGCGAGGTTGAGGTGCGTGACGGAGTGCACGCGCCCGTCCACCTCGGCGGACTCGCTGAAGCCCAGATAGGCGGAGTTGTCGCGCGCGGCCAGCACCAGGAGCTGGCCCGACCCGGCGCTTGTGGTAGGCGCGCTGGAGGTGATGACGCGGCGGTACATACCCGCACCCTCGGCGGCGAAGAAGCGGAGGGCGCTGTCCGCGCGCGCCAGCCACGCGTCCACGCCCCCGTCCGCGGTCTGCCCCTCGGCGGCGGCGAGCACCAGGCCGCCTTCGTAGACGGCGAGGACCCGGGTGGTGAGGAGCGTGTCGGCCGATGGGTCCATCGCCCGGAACCGGTCGCCGACGCGCCAGGGGGTGGAGCGGGCGAAGACGCGGGCATCGCGGTCGCTGACGTCCGCGCCGGCGCCGGAGAGGCTCGACCGCATCCGCTCGGGCGCGGGGGCGTGCGAGTAGCTCGGCGCGAGCGAGGATGCGCGAGCCGCGGTTCCGTCGCCGCGAACGGTGACGGTGTAGCGCGCGGGGCCGTTGAGGTAGCCCTCGTACCCGCTCTGCGCGCGCGCCGTCTGGCGCGTGTCGACGAAGGCGAGGGCGTAGCGCGCGCCCGGCTCCGGCGCCAGGAGGAGGCAGTGCGCGGCGCGCGGGGTTAGCTGGAGCGCCTGACCGACCGCCAGCTTCACGTCGCCGCGGCGGCGGCGGCGCACTTCGATGCCGGCGGCCATGTCGGCGCCCTGCACCTGGAGCGGCTGGCGCGTGGCCCCGGCGGAACAGTCCGGCGCATCCATCGAGGGGAGGGTGACGAGGAGCGTCGCGCTGTCGCCGCCCACGAGCTGCGCCGGGGTGCCGCCCACCATCACCGAGCCGGCCGCCAGCGCGTCCATCCGGTAGCCGCGTAGCCGCAGCGTGTCGCCGTCGCCGATCGCGCTCGCGCTGGCCGCGACGATGGCGGGCCTGCGCGGGCGCACCTGCACCGTCACCACCGCCGGCGCCGATCCGAACGCCGTCACCTGCAGCGTGGCCGATCCCGGCGCCGAGGCCAGGATGACGCCGCGAGCGAGCGCCGCCGCATCCAGCACCGCCGCCTCGGACAGGTGCCGCACCTCAGTGCGCAGCGAGAGCGCGGGGGTGCGGGTGCTCTGCCCGTCCAGGATGGCCGTCAGTGCCGCGCTGTCGCCGAGCGCCTCGAGCACCACGTTCGTCCGGTCCAGCCGCAGCGATGAAGCCGAGCCGCCGCCGGCGCTGGATGGACCCGTGGGGCTGCCGCACCCGGCGAGGAGCGTGGCGGCGATACCGAAACGGAGTGTGGCGAGCAAGTGGCGCATGATCTTGGCGGCACGGTGTGACCGAACAGGGGAGGCGGGAGTCCCGCACGCCCTCCATAAGGCAACCGGCGCACCGTGCGGCCACAAACCGCAACCCGTTGCGGCACAATCACATAACGATCACTCCACACCTGGCGGAACTGTACGCCGATCAGACGGCACCACCCACCTTCCATATCTAACCACTTGCGCCATCTTTACTTACGTGATCTGGTCAGGAATTGGACGCACATTGCCGCGTTCCGTAAAACGCGAGCGCCTAAAAAGAGCGCGTGCCTCCGCGGCCTCTCCTCTGCGTCTCCGCGCCTCCGCGTGAGCCCCGCTGTTTCCCACACGCAAGAAGAGCCGCCCCTCTCGGAGCGGCCCTTCTCGTTGCCCTGCCTTCGTCCGAAGACGACGGAAGTGCTTCAGACCGGGGTGACGTTCTCAGCCGCGGGGCCCTTCTGGCCCTGGACGACGTCGAACTCGACCTTCTGCCCCTCGGCGAGGGTCCGGAAACCCTGGGCCTGGATGGCGGAGTGGTGCACGAAGCAGTCCTTGTCGCCATTGTCCGGCGTGATGAAGCCAAAGCCCTTGCTGTCGTTGAACCACTTCACGGTTCCGCTGGTACGCATTCTCCGAACTCCAGTTGTTTGTTACCGACTGCCGAGGTGCGGATTGTCCGTACCAACCGACCGCCTGTGTTCTGCGGGTCTTACGCCCCCCGCTTCGGGCGCTCGCGACAGATATGAAAAGGGGAACCGGACTGTTGCGTCCAGGTTCCCATCTCACACTGGAATCAGCGTCGATTGGTACCGACGACTATCGCGCTCAACAATATCGCGTGAAAGCACCGCCCTGTCAAGAATCTTGTTGATCCGCGCCGCACGAGGCGCTCGGACGGGATCTCTGTATCCGCGCATCCCGTTGCGATGAATGCCGTTCCGGGACGTGCTCCTTTCGGCGGCGGACGGACGTTCGTACCTTGGGCCGCATCCGAAGTGCCGGCCAGAACGCCCATCCGGAGGGATCCGTGATCCGCGCAACGCTCGCCCTGTCGCTCGCCGCGGCCGTCGCCGCACCCCTCGCCGCGCAGCAGCCGCGGGCCACCAACTACCCGGTGCGCGGCACCGGCACCGTGGTGCTGCACGCCGCGCGGCTGATCGACGGCACCGGCGCCGCGCCCATCTCCAACGCGGTGGTGGTGGTGACGAACGACCGCATCCTCGCCGCCGGGCGGCGCGGGAGCGTGCCCGAGCCCGCGGGCGCGCGCGTGGTGGAGCTGGGCGACGCGACCCTCCTCCCCGGCTTCATCGACGCGCACGTCCACATCATGGGCCGCACGCTGGGCGACCCCGCGGGTGACGACGCGGCCGTGCGCGACTTCCCCGCCACCGCGGCCATCCTGGGCGTGGAGAACGCGCGGCGGACGCTGATGGCCGGCTTCACCACCGTCCGCAACGCCGGCTCGGACGACTTCGCGGACGTGGCGCTGCGCAACGCCATCAACCAGGGGGTCGTCGTGGGGCCGCGCATCCTGGCCAGCGGCCACGCCATCGGCATCACGGGCGGGCATTGCGACGAGAACGGCTTCCGGCCCGGGCTGCTGGAGAGCGACTACCGCCACGGCGTCGCCAACACGCCGGACGAGGTGGCCGCGGCCGAGCGCTACCAGGCCAAGTACGGCGCGGACGTCATCAAGATCTGCGCGACGGGTGGCGTCCTGTCGGAAGGCGACGCGGTGGGCGTGCAGCAGCTCTCCGACGCGGAGCTGCGGGCCGCCGTGGAGGAGGCGCGGCTGCTGGAGCGCAAGGTGATGGCGCACGCCCACGGCGCCGATGGGATCCGGGCCGCCGTGCGCGCGGGGGTCGCATCCATCGAGCACGGCTCCTTTCTGGACCAGGAGGGAGCGCGGCTGATGAGGCAGCGCGGCACCTACCTGGTCCCCACCCTGAGCGCGGGCGAGACGGTGCTGCGCGCGGCCGACAGCGGCGTCCTCACCGGCCAGCGGGCGGAGAAGGCGCGCGCCGCCGGCACCGCCATGCGCAACACCACCCGCATGGCCGCGCGGATGGGCGTGCCGATCGCCCTCGGCACGGATGCGGGGGTGGGTGCGCACGGCGCCAACGGCCACGAGTTCACGCTGATGGTCGAGTGGAGCGGCCTCACGCCGATGCAGTCGATCCAGGCCGGCACCCTGAGCGCCGCGCGCCTGCTGGGCGTGGACCGCGAGGTCGGCACGCTCGCCGCCGGCAAGATGGCGGACGTCGTGGCCGTCCCCGGCGATCCCACGCGCGACATCCGGGCGATGGAGCGGCCGGTGTTCGTGATGCGGGGCGGGGTGGTGCACAAGCAGCCGTAGAAAAGCCTCACACAGAGAACACGGAGGAAACTGAAAGCACAGAGAAACCCTTTGCGGTTCTCTCTGTGGCTCTGTGTGAGGCCTTTTTTACTACGCGGCGGCCATCTCCGTCAGCACCGCGTCGCCCGCGCCGGGGACGCCGGTCAGGTACTCGACGAGGGCGCGGCGCAAGCAGTCGATGAGCTGCGGGATGGGGACGGGGACGCCCAGCTTCACGGACTGGAAGAGCATCCCGTCGCGCGCCGCCAGGATCAGCCCGGCAGCGTGCTCGGGAGGGATGTCCTGGCGGAAGACGCCTTCGTCCTGCCCCCGCTGCACCAGCGCCGCGAGCGCGGACAGGTACGCCTCGTGGCGCCCCTGGATGTTGGCGCGCACCGCGGGGATCTCGCCCGCGGAGAGCCACAGGTCCACGACGGCGCGGCGTGCGGCGTTGTCGTGCGGGTCCTGCGACGACTGCTTGTAGCTCTCCAGGAACTCGATGAGCTGGTGCTGCGCGCTCACCCCCTCGCGCGGGGAGAGGATGGAGATCTGCGTCTCCAGGTAGCGGTCCGCGATGGCGAGGAGGATCGCTTCCTTGCTGTCGAAATACGGGTACAGCCCGCCCTTGGTGAGCCCCACCGCCTCGGCGATGGTCCGCATGTTTGTGCCCGCGCAGCCGTGCTCGGCCAGGCACTCCACGGCGGCCTGGAAGATGGCCTCCCGGCGGTCTTCGCGGCGCTCCTCGGTGATTCTCGGCATGCGGACGTTGCGCTTGCTGCAGGTGAGCGGGCAAAACGGCGGTTTCTACCTCTTCATTGGTATGCGTCCTACCGCCGGAAAGCAAGAGGATCGGCAGGCCCCCTCCCCCCGGCCCCCTCCCCCGCCTGCGGGGGCGCAGGGCGGGTGAGGGGGAGAACTACCCTTTGCATCGCACAGATCCCGTAATGGCCGGCGCTGCTCCGCTGCCAGGTTGGATGCACCGAACCCTGTAGGGGCCGCCCCACGTGGCTGCCCGTGCCTTCCCGTGCGACGAACCCTGCGGTCCGGCACCGATCCACGACTGCCCCAATCAAAAGCGGGCCGAGGCATCTGCCCCGGCCCGCTCTGTACGGTTCTTCGTGCCGCGTTACGCCGGCTTCGGGCCCGCCGTACGCACGGCCTCGGGGACGCGGTCGGCGAACTGCTCGAAGTTGGCGATGAACTTGTCCGCCAGGTCGCGCGCCTGCTTGTCGAAGGCGTCCTTGTCCTCCCAGGTGTCGCGCGGAATGAGGACGTCCGCGGGGACGCCCGGGATCGAGGTGGGGATCTGCAGGCGGAAGAACGGGGACTCGGTGGTCTCCACGTCGTCCAGCTCGCCGGCGAGGGCGGCGCGCACCATGGCGCGCGTGTAGGAGAGCTTCATCCTCGAGCCCACGCCGTACGGCCCGCCCGTCCACCCCGTGTTCACCAGCCACACGCGCGAGCCGTGCTCCTCGATGCGCTGGCCCAGCAGGTCCGCGTACACGCCCGGGTGCAGCGGCAGGAAGACCTGGCCGAAGCACGCCGAGAAAGTGGGCTGCGGCTCCTTCACCCCGCGCTCCGTACCGGCCACCTTCGCCGTGTAGCCGCTGAGGAAGTAGAACATCGCCTGCTCCGCCGAGAGCCGCGAGATGGGGGGGAGCACGCCGTACGCATCGGCCGTCAGGAAGACGATGTTGCGCGGGTGGCCGCCCTGCGCCTCGGGGACGAAGTTGGCGATGTAGTGCAGCGGGTACGAGATGCGCGTGTTCTCGGTGATCGAGATGTCGTCGAAGTCCACGCGGCGCTTCTCGTCCACGATGCAGTTCTCCAGCACCGTGCCGAACATGCGCGTGGTGGCGTAGATCTCAGGCTCGCCCTCGGGCGAGAGCTTCACGGCCTTGGCGTAGCAGCCGCCCTCGAAGTTGAAGATCCCCCGGTCCGTCCACCCGTGCTCGTCGTCGCCGATCAGCCCGCGCTCCGGATCGGCCGAGAGCGTGGTCTTGCCGGTGCCGCTCAGGCCGAAGAAGAGCGCCGTGTCGCCGTCCGGCCCCACGTTGGCCGAGCAGTGCATCGCCAGCACGCCCTGCTTGGGGAGCAGGTAGTTGAGGATGCTGAAGATGGACTTCTTGAGCTCGCCCGCGTAGCGCGTCCCCCCGATCATCACCTCTTTCGCGGTGAAGTTGACCAGGATGAAGGTGGTGGAGCGGGTGCCGTGCTTCTCGGGATCGGCCTCGTACTCGGGGGCGTGCAGGATGGTGAAGCCGGGGACCATCGCGTCCAGCTCCGCGTCGTCGGGACGGCGGAACATGTTGTTGGCGAAGAGGTTGTGCCACGCGTTGGGGGTGATCACCCGCACCGCCAGCCGGTACTCCGGGTCGGCGCCGGCCCACATGTCGCGCACGAAGAGGTCCTGCCCCTCCAGGTGCCCGAGCACGTCCTCGCGCAGCGCCGCGTAGTGCTCCGGAGAGATGGGCTGGTTCACCTTCCCCCACCACACGTCCGCCTCGGTGTTTTCGTCGCGCACCACGAACTTGTCGTTGGGCGAGCGGCCGGTGTGCGGCTTGGTGACGGCGTTGAAGGGCCCCCCCTCCACCAGGATCCCCTCCCGCCGGCGGATGGCGTGCTCCACGAGCTCGGTGGGGGTCAGGTTCCAGAACACGGTTCCGGGGTTCCGGATCCCATGGTTGTCCAGCCCATGCCGGCTTTCGCGCCCGAACGCGGGTGCGTCCGAGGAAGGGTTCAGCGTCGTGGCCATCGGCATCCATCTCGTGTCGTGAGTGCAGCACGCCCCCAGCCCAATGGTCGGCCGGAGGCGGTGGAGAGGGGACACTGTAGCATCGCGCGCCGGAACAGGCAAGGTGAGCGCGATTCACCACATAGGATGGGCTGTGGCGTGAGGAAGTGCGTGAGTGCGTTAGTGCGTGAGTGCGCTGGTTGTTGATGCACGAACGCCCGCCCCGGCCGAAGCGGGGGCGGGCGTCCTTGGCGAGGGCTGCGTGGATCAGTCGCCGTGGGGCGAGCCGATCTGGCGCGGGCCCGTGTAGAGCTGGAGCGTGTAGTCCGAGCCGGTGAGGTAGCCGGGGAGCTTGCGCGGGTTGAACACCGAGAGCGAGGCGACGGCGCCGCCCGTGTACCACGACGGAGCCTCGGTCACGCGCAGGTGGCAGCCGGCAAGCACCAGGCCGGCGGTGGGGACGTCGTTGCTGACCAGGGTGCACCCGCCGCGCGCCGTGACCGGCCCCTCGGGGAGGTCGAAGCGCACGTAGAACTCCTGCCGCAGGTCGGGCGGAAAGCGCGGGTCGGTGATGCGCGCGCACGCCGTGGCCGTGCCGATGCGGCGGGCGCTGCGGTTGACGATGCGGCCTTCCTGGCCGTTGGATGCCTCGGAGTAGAGCACCGCCCCGAAGCGCACGTTGGAGGTGAAGCCCGCCGCCGCGCACACCGCGGGGTCAGGCGTGACCGAAGGGTCCTCTTCGGAGCGGAAGCGCAGCACCTCCACACCGTCACGATTCGGGCCGCCGCCCTCGTCCGCGGTGGCCGCCGCGTTCAGCGCGGGTCCGCTCGGCACGTCCTGCTGCACCGGCGAGGTGCGTCCTTCGTCACAGGCCGCAAGGGCAAGCACCAGCGCCGCGGCGCCGAGAGTGCGAGTGATGGGGTTCATTTTGGGGCAATCTCCTACAGGGGAAATGGGTAAGGAACAGGGGAACAGCAGTGCGTGAGTGCGTTGAGTTTTCGTTGTCATCCTGAGGGAGCCGCCTCCGCGGCGTCGGCGTTGCTCCAGACTCTCGCGGCGACCGAAGGATCTAGCCGGCGACGCGAGAGGCCCGGGGTGAAACGCTCGGCCCCGCGGTATGCGCAGTAGATCCTTCACTCCGCGCCAGAGGCTGGCGCGGAGGCAAGGTCGGAGAGGCGCGTCGCTCAGGATGACAGAAGGGGGGGGATGCCCGCCGGGTCACGCACTAACGCACTCACGCACTTCTTTTTACAGACGTACCAACTGCGCGCCGTAGTGCACGTTGGCGCCAACGGCGGCGATCATCACCAGGTCGCCGCTGCCGAGGGTGACGACGCCGGCTTCGAGGTCCTCGGCGAGGAGGACGAGCATGCCGGCGGCGGAGGTGTTGCCGTAGCGGTCGACGTTGCAGGCCACCCGGTCGGCGGGAAGGCCCATGTCGGCGACGAAGTGGTCGAGGAGGCGCTTGTTGGGCTGGTGGAAGTAGTAGCGCTTCACCTCGTCCGTCAGCTCCGGATGGGTGGCGAGGACGTCGTTGATGCACCGCTTCATGAAGACGCGGTACGAGCGGGCCACGAGCTGGCCGTCGATCACGAAGGCGTCCTCGGCGGGCGAGCTCTTTCCGTACAGCCGCTCGTGCACGCCGCCCGCGCGCCGCACCACCAGCTCCTGGTAGTCGTTCCCCGAGATCGAGGAGACGATCCCCAGCTTCGGGTCCGGGTCCGCGCGCAGGATCACGGCGCCCGCCGCGTCGCCGAAGACGTACATCCCGAAGGAGGCATTCAGCGGCTTGCGGCCGGGGGTGTGGTTCACCTCGCCGCTCCACACGTTGCGGTCGATCAGCGCCGAAGTGCATGCCGAGCCGATCACCGCAATCGTGCTCACGGCGCCGCTGCGGATCATGCGGTAGGCCATGTCCATGATGTAGGGCGTGCCGCCGCACCCGTCGTCCACCGTCAGCGCGTAGGTGTCCACGCGGCAACCGAGGCGCCGGTGCAGCTCCATGGCGTCGTAGCTGAAGTTGAGGCGGTCCGGCGTGCAGGTCACCAGCAGCACGGCGTCCAGCTCCTTGGCGTCGACGTCGGCCATTTCGAGGGCGCGGCGAACCGCCACCTCGCACATGTCGGTGTTGGTGCGGCACTCGCCCTCCACCACCGGCGGCGCCACGGCGACGCCGGACTCCACGTCCACGTCCCACAGGAAGCGCCGCTCACGCATCCCGGTCTTCTCCTCGATCCACTCGGACGACCAGCCGGGAATCGCCTCGACCATGCGCGCGGTCTCCACCACGCGCGAGGGCACGTACGCTCCGGCGCCGGCGATCCGGACGCTGCGGGGGATGAATGGGATGGCGGGTTGGATCATCGTAGTAGCCGATTTGTGCGCAAGAGGATCGTGAGCAGCGGCCGAGACTCACCACCGCTGCCCGGTGGGTTGCCGACACCGCTGTGCACAGGCGATGCCGTGCAGTTATTTAGCGACACGCATTGTTCAAGTCAACCCCCTCGCCGCAAACAGGTGCACCCCGCCGCATCCGGTAACACAAAGACGCGGACGGGTTTGCCTGTTCCTGCGGTCCGGACGCACAAACGCCGCGGAGCCCATTTGGAGACTTCGCGGCGAGTCGAATGTGGGTCGCGTCGGCCCGCCATCCGCTGTAGAGAATCTTGACACGTCAAAAATGTTTACGCCCCAAGGGGGCGCCCGGTCAACGCTCGGGTCGCGCCGCGGAGCCGGCGAGCAGGCCGCCGTCCAGCACCAGCTCGGCTCCCGTGGTGTAGGCCGACTCGTCGGACGCCAGGTAGACGGCGGCGTGCGCGACCTCCTCCGGCGTTCCGAAGCGGCGGAGCGGGGTGTCGCGCACCAGGGCGGCCATGCGGTCGGCGCGGTCGGGGCCATCGCCCAGCATCGGCTCCCACATCGCGGTAAGGATGGCGGCGGGGAAGATGGCGTTGCAGCGGATGCCGAGCCCCTGCTCCGCGCAGTAGAGGGCGACCGTGCGGGTGTGGTTGCGCACCGCGGCCTTGCTGCTGGCATACGCCGCCGCCGCGGGGATCCCCACCAGCCCCGATCGCGACGCCACGTTGACGATGGAGCCGCCACCATTCCGCATCAGCCGGATGGCGGCGCGGCATCCCAGGAAGACGCCGTCCAGGTTGGTGGCGTGGACCGCGCGCCAGGCCTCCAGCGTGGCGTTCTCGGGGTCGTGCGGAACGAATCCTTCTTCGAAGCCGGTGATGCCGGCGTTGTTCACCAGCACGTCCAGCCGGCCGAAGCGCTCCGCGGTCCACGCCATCGCCGCGTCCCAGTCCTCCTCGCGCCGCACGTCCAGGCGGAGGTACTCGCCGCCGATGCGCGCGGCCGTCGCGGCCCCCTCCTCGTCGCGGATGTCGGTGAGGACGACCCGTGCGCCCTCCGCCGCGAAGCGCTCCGCCACCGCCGCGCCGATCCCCCGCGCCGCGCCCGTCACCAGCGCCACTTTGTCCTGTAGTCGATGCATGGTTTCTCCTGTGGTGAGGGCCCCCTCCCCCCGGCCCCCTCCCCCGCCTGCGGGGGCGCAGGGCCGGTGAGGGGGAGAACACCCTGTCCGCCGCGCAGATCCGGTAGGGGCGCGATTCATCGCGCCCGTGCCCGACGCCGCGCCAATGCCCGCAACGCGCACCGGAGTTCGTAGGGGCCGCCCCACGTGGCTGCCCGTGCCCCGTGCCGTGACGATCTCCGCGCCTACTTCAGCGCCTTCGCCACGATGCGGGCGGCGGTGCGGCCGGATGCGCCAAAGACTCCGCCGCCGGGGTGGGTGCTGGCGCCGGTAAGGTAGAGGCCCGGGATGGTGGTGCGGTAGCCGGAGAGGCCCGCCGCGGGGCGAAACATGAACATCTGGTCCAGCGACATCTCCAGGTGCATCACATTGCCGTTGTACAGGCCGAGCTCGCGCTCCAGGTCCAGCGGCGTCTGGATGTGCACCTGCTCCACGCAGTCGGGTACGTTGGGGGCGAAGCGGCCCACCGCGCGCAGGATGTCGTCCGCCGCGCGCCCGCGCTCATCGTCCCAGGCGCGCCCGCCGGCGAGGGCGTACGGGTGCCACTGCGCCCACGCGAAGAGGAGGTGCTTCCCCGGCGGCGCGAGCGACGGATCGACCGCCGTCCACGTCATGGCCACGACGGCGGGGTCGCGGGCGGCCTCGCCGCGCAGGTAGTCCGCGTAGGCGGCGTCGAGGAAGGGGGCGGGCGGGCAGAGGAGCTGCAGGCCCTGGTGCATGGGGCCCGGCGCGCCGTCGCCGCCGCGCGCGGGGTCGCCCTCCCAGCCGGCGTAGGCGGGAAGCTGGCTGGTCACGCAGCGCAGGATCATCCCGAAGCCGTTGCCGATGCGCGCGTTCGCCACCTGGTCGCGCATGGCGGCGGCTTCGGGGGCGTCCGCCAGGAGCCGGAGGAAGGTGGTGGCGGCGTGGCAGCCGGCGAGCACCGTCCGCGCGCGCACCATCCGCGTGCGGCCGCCGGTGATGGCGGGGGAGTCCAGCGGCAGGCCCGGCTCGGCGCCGTCGGCGACCTCAACGCCCACGGCTCGCCCGCCCTCCACCACGATGCGGCGCACCGGCGTCGATGTGTGGACGCGCCCGCCGTGGTCCTCGATCGCCGCCACGAGCGCGGTGGTGAGCGCGCCAGAGCCGCCGACCGCGCGCTTCACCCCGCTCTCATGGTAGAGCGGCTGCCATCCGGCCAGGGGGGCGGTGCCCAGCTCCAGCGGCGGAGGCCCGCTCTGCGCGGCGATCCACTCGATGGCGGCGCGCACGGCGGGATGGCGAAAGGTGCGGTCGATGAGCTGCCGGTACGAGCCCAGGATCGTCTGGAGCATCGCGGCGCTTTCCGCACCCTTTTTCTTCGCGAATCCGCCGCCGGTCGCCATCGTCCAGCCCAGCTTCAGCGGCGTGGGCACGTCCTGGAAGGCGCGCAGCACGGCGAGGCTGATGGGGCGCCATTCGTCCAGGAAGCGCGGGTACGCCTCCCCGTCCCGCGGCGAGATGGCGGCGATCGACTCGCAGGTGCGCGCGACGTCGCGGTGGAAGTAGATCGAGCGGCCGTCCTCCAGCGGGTAGAAGGCCCACGGGTCGCAGTCCACGTAACGGAGCCCGTAGCGCTCCAGCTCCAGCTCGGCCAGGATGGGGGTGAGGTGGATCAGGATGTGGGCGGACGACCCCACGTCGATGCGGCACCCAGGGAAGATGTCGTCGCGCGTCTGCACCGCGCCGCCCGGCCGCGCCGCCCGCTCGAACACCTCCACGCTGTGCCCGGCGCGCGCCAGGTACGCCGCCGCGATCAGCGCGTTGTGCCCCGCCCCGACGATGGCGACGTCAAGCACGAGGAGCGTTTGGTCTCACGCGGGGTCAGTCGCCGAAGAGGGTGCGCTGGAGCGATTCGCGATCCAGTCCGTGATGCGCGCCGACGGCGGCGAGCACGGCCGACAGCGTACCCACCCGCAACGGCCGGTGGTCGGGCACCGTGACGTGGTGAGTCCCGCCGACGCTGGTGGTCAGGCGCATGTGGCTCCCGGTCTGACGCGTGACTTCGTAGCCGAGCCGGCCGAGCGCCCGAGCCAGGGCCCGCCCGTCGAGGTCCCGGGGAATCCTCACGCGGCGATCACCTCTTCACGGACGAAGTGCAGGCGGATCACCCGCGGTGCCCGCTCCGCGTCGTCGAAGTGGCAGCGCACCGCGTCACGAACCGCATCGCGCAGCTCGTCCTGCGTATCCGCCTCGGTGAAGATGGACTCACCCAGCGCTCGGGCCGTGTACCCGCCTTCCGCGGCGTCTTCCACCAGGAAGATGATCTCGCTCATGTCGCTCTCCGGCCGTTGTTCCCGTCGTCCATCCGGTGCTCCCGGGGGCATGGTGTCTCCGCTGTGGCGAGCCCTTGCAGGTTTCCAGCCGAATGTGGGGGAGGAGGGGGGCGGCGGCAATGCGGGGCAAACGCGGGGCGGATTACGGCCGTGGTGAGCTTGACCCATGGACCGGCCGGGAGACGGCGCGTACATTTGTATCTTGCTCACGCGTGTTCCGCGCGCGTGGCCCGCCCGTACGAACCACCCCGCTGCAAACCCGCGCCCGCCTCCGCCTTGACCGGCGTGCGCGTGCCTGTACCCTCCGCGCCATGCGCCACATGGAAGCCGTGAGCCCATCCAGAGAGTCCGAGCGCCTCGCCGCGCTGCACGGATACGGGATCCTAGATACGCCCCCTGAGCCCGAGTTCGACGCGCTCACGCGGCTGGCCGCGCAGATCTGCGGCACCCCCATCGCGCTGCTGACGCTGGTGGACGGGGAGCGGCAGTGGTTCAAGAGCCGCCTGGGGATCGACGCCACCGAGATGCCGCGCGAGGTGTCGTTCTGCGCGCAGGCCATCGAGCAGCCGGGGCTCTTCGTGGTGGCCGACGCGCTGGCGGACCCCCGCTTCGCCTCCAACCCCGCCGTCGTGTCGCTGCCGCACATCCGCTTCTACGCGGGGGCGCCGCTGGTGACGCCCGAGGGACACGCGCTGGGCACGCTGTGCGTGGTGGACCGCGTGCCGCGCCAGCTCAGCGGCGAGCAGATGGAGGCGCTGCGCTCGCTGGCCGGGCAGGCGATGGGTCAGCTCGAGCTGCGGCGCCAGCTTCGGCTGCTGCAGGAGGCGGCAGTGCTGCACGAGCAGGCCGACGCGGAGCGGACCGCGCGCGCCGAGCGCATCCAGCGCCACAACGCGGCCCTGGTGGAGCTGTCGCGGCTGGACAAGAGCGACCTGATGGCGGAGCTGCACGCGGCCACCCGCGCCGCCGCCCACACGCTGGGCGTGGAGCGGGCCAGCGTGTGGCTCGCGCCCACCGGCGGGGCCACGGAGCTGGAGTGCGCCGCGCTCTACCGCGCCTCCACCGGCAACTGGGAGTGCGGCACGCTGCTGCGCGCCCAGGAATATCCATCGTACTTCGCCGCGCTGGCCGAGAGCCGCGCCCTCGCCGCCAGCGACGCGATGGAGGACCCGCGCACCCGCGAGCTCGCCCCGTACCTGCGGCGCGAGGGGATCGGGGCGATGCTGGACGTGCCGCTCTGGAGGAAGGGGGTGGTGGCGGGCGTCCTCTGCTGCGAGCACGTGGGGCCGCCCCGCGAGTGGGCGCCGGACGAGGAGGAGTTCGTGGCCAACGTGGCGGACATCGTCGCGCTGGCGCTGGAGGCGGCGGACCGCCGGCGCGCGGAGGAGACCGCCCGTCACGCGCAGGGGCGCGGCGCGGCCGTGGTGCGCGCGGCGCTGGACTGCGTGGTGGTGATGGACGGCGAGGGGCGCGTGCTGGACTTCAACCCCGCCGCCGAGCGCACCTTCGGCTTCTCCGCCGAGGAGGCGATGGGGAGGCCGCTCGCCGAGCTGATCGTGCCGGACCGCTTCCGCGACGGGCATCCGCTGGCGGTGGAGCGCCACCTGGAGGGGCCCGCGCGCGTGCTGGGCGAGCGCGTGGAGACGTACGCCATGCGCGCGGACGGCGCCGAGTTCCCCGTGGAGCTCACCGTGACGCGCGTTCCGCTGGACGGGCCGCCCGTCTTCACCGCCCACCTGCGCGACATCACCGAGCGCGTGGAGGCGGCGGCGGCGCTGGAGCACTCGTTGTCGCTGCTGCGCGCCACGCTGGAGTCGGCGGCGGACGGGCTGCTGGTGGTGGACCGCGAGGGCAAGGTGGTGACCGCGAACGGCAAGTTCTCCGCAATCTGGGGGACCGACCCCGACGAGGTGGCGCCCGGCAACGACGCGCCGCTGGAGCACGCGGCGTCGTGCGTGCAGGACTCGGAGGCGTTCCGGGCGCACGTGCTGGAGATCCGCAGCAGCATGGTGGGCGTGTCGCTGGACGAGGTGCGGCTGCGCGACGGGCGCATCCTGGAGCTCTACTCGCAGCCGCAGCTGGTGGGCGAGGAGCCGGTGGGGCGGGTGTGGAGCTACCGCGACGTCACCGAGCGGCGCCGCGCGGAGGAGGAAGCACGCCGCACGGCCGAGCGGATGCGCGCGGTGGCGTCGGCCGCGGCGGCGGTGGTGGGGGCGGAGACGCCGTCGGAGCTGCGCACCGTGCTGGAGGAGGCATGCCGCACCGTGCTGCCGCTGGACGCCTTCTTCATCTTCGCCTACGATCCGCGCGAGCACGCCTTCCACGGCTTCGGCGGCAACGACGCGGGGGAGTACACGCCCCCCGACGTCACCTCCGCGGCGGGAACGCCCGGCGAGCGCGTGGTCAGCGAGCGCCGCTCCCTGCTCACGCTGCGCTCCGACGACCCGGCCGGGCAGGGGGCCGCCGCCACGGGTACGAAGCGCCGCTCGGAGTCGGTGATCCGCACCCCCATCCTGGTGGGCGGCGAGGTGCGCGGCATCATCTCCGTGCAGAGCTACACGCCGGACATCTACACCCCCGCGGACGTGGAGGTGGTGGAGGCGCTCGCGTCGCTGGCCGCGTCCGCGCTGGAGAACCTGCGCCTGACCGCCGAGCGCCGCGACGCCGAGGCCGCGCTGCGCAGGTCGGAGACGCGCTTCCGCGCCCTCTTCGAGCAGTTCCCCTTCAGCATCCAGATCTTCTCGCCGGAGGGGGAGACGCTGCAGGTGAACCGCGCCTGGGAGCGCCTCTTCCGCTCGCGTCCCACGGAGCGGCGGCGCTTCAACCCGCTCACCGATCCGCAGCTCGCGGAGATCCATCCGCTCATCCGCCAGGGCTTCGCGGGCGAGGAGGTGGAGCTGCCGCCCACCCTGTTCGATCCGTCGCGCGTGGGCCAGGGGCCCGGGCGGGCGGAGCTGCGGGAGGGCGAGGGTGGGGGGCCGCGCTGGCTCCAGGCCTCCATCTGCACCGTCAAGGACGAGGACGACGCCATCCGCGAGGTGATCCTGGTGCACCAGGACGTCACCGAGGAGCGGCGCGCGCTCGACGAGCTGCGCGAGAGCGAGGAGCGCTCCCGCACCCTCATCCACACCGCGGCGGACGCCATCGTCACCATGGACGAGGAGAGCACCATCCTCTCCGTCAACCCGGCCACGGAGCGCACCTTCGGCTACACGGCTGCGGAGCTGGTGGGGCAGAAGATCTCCATCCTGCAGCCCCCCGCCCTGCAGAGCGCGCACAACGCGGGGCTCGGGCGCTACCTGGCGACGGGGAAGCGCCACATCGACTGGGCGATGGCCGAGGTGGTGGGCCGCCGCAAGGACGGAACGGAGATCCCCGTCGAGATCTCCATCGGCGAGTACCCCAGCGGGGGGCGGCGCATCTTCGCGGGCTTCCTGCGCGACATCACGGAGCGCAAGGCGGCCGAGCGGGAGCTGCGCGAGGCGCGCGACCAGCTGGAGGTGCGCGTGCAGGAGCGCACCGCCGAGCTGGCCGAGGCCAACATGGCGCTGGAGGAGGAGATCGCCGAGCGCGCCCGCGCCGAGGAGGTGGTGGTGCAGAAGAGCGCCGAGCTGCAGGCGGTCTTCCACGCCCTTCCCGACCTCTACTTCCGCATGGAGGCGGACGGGACGATCCTCGATTTCCAGGCGGGGAGCGGGATGGGGCTGTACGCCGCCGCCGACATCTTCCTGGGGCAGCGCGTGCAGGAGATCCTCCCCGAGCAGGCGGGCGAGCGCATCGGCAAGGCGCTGGCGCGGGTGGCGGCGGACGGCAAGCTGACCGCGGTGGAGTACACGCTGGACGTGGAGGGGAAGCCGCAGGAATTCGAAGCGCGCCTGATTCCGCTGGACGGGCACGGTCAGGTGGTGGGCGTGGTGCGCGACATCACCGAGCGAAAGGGATGGGAGCGCGAGCTGCGCCACCGCGAGGAGCACTTCCGCGCGCTCATCGAGAACGGGTCGGACCTCATCGCCATCATCGACGCGGGGGGGATCACGCGCTACGTGAGCCCCTCGGCCGAGCGGCTGCTGGGGTGGAAGCCGGAGGACCGGGTGGGGCGCAGCACCATCGAGACGATCCACCAGGACGACTGGGGGGAGGTTGCGCGGCTGCGCGACTACGCCATCAACAACCCCGGCTCCACCATCCAGGTGGAGTTCCGCTACCGCCACGGCGACGGCTCGTGGCGGGTGTTCGAGGCGGCCGCGCGCACCATGCGGCCGGATTCGGCGGCCGAGGGGCTGGTGGTGAACGCCCGCGACGTCACCGAGCGCAAGCGTGCCGAGGAGGCGCTGCGGCGCAGCGAAGAGCACTTCCGCGCCGTCATCGAGAACGCCTCCGACCTTGTGACGATCCTGGACACCGACGGGGTGATGAAGTACCAGAGCCCGGCGGTGGAGCGGCTCTTCGGCTTCCTTCCCCAGGAGCTGGAGGGGCGCAACGCCTTCGAGCTCGTGCACCCCGACGACGCGCCGGCGGTGGTGGAGGCGCTGACCGCGGTCGCCATGAACCCCGGCGAGACGCGCTCGGCCGCCTTCCGCTTCCTCCACAAGGACGGCACGTGGCGCCACGTGGAGTCGGTGGGCACCACGCTCCTGCGCACGGGCGCGGAAGAAGGGGTGATCGTCAACTCGCGCGACGTGACCGAGCGCAAGCGGGCGGAGGAGGCGCTGGAGCAGGCGCGCGCCGAGGCGGAGCGGGCGCGCGAGGCGGCGGAGGCGGCCAACCAGGCCAAGAGCGAGTTCCTGAGCCGCATGAGCCACGAGCTGCGCACGCCCATGAACTCCATCCTGGGCTTCGCGCAGCTCCTGGAGCGCCGCAATCCGACGCCCGACCAGCAGAAGTCCGTGGACCAGATCCTGCGGGCCGGGCGCCACCTCCTGAACCTGATCAACGAGGTGCTCGACATCGCGCGCATCGAGAGCGACCGCCAGCCGCTCTCGCTGGAGCCGGTGCGGCTGGACGCGGCGCTCAGCGAGGCCGTCAACCTGATCCGTCCCCTCGCCGCGCAGACCGCGTGCAGGGTCTCCGATCCGCCGGAGGCGCCCGGCCGCTGGGTGCGCGCGGACCGGCAGCGTCTGGCGCAGGTGCTCCTCAACCTCCTTTCCAACGGCGTCAAGTACAACCGCCCCGGCGGCTCGGTGCGCGTCACCTGGCAGGAGGCGGACGGGCGGCTGCGCATCGGGGTACACGACACCGGGCGCGGCATCGACCCGGAGCGCATGGACGAGCTCTTCGTCCCCTTCGCGCGGCTGGGCGCGGAGGAGACGGGGGTGGAGGGGACGGGTCTGGGCCTCGCCCTGTCGCACCGCCTGGCCGAGGCGATGGGCGGCTCGCTGACGGCGGAGAGCCAGCCGGGGCGCGGCAGCACCTTCTGGCTGGAGCTTCCGGTGGCGGACGACCCAAGCAGCCGGCTTCCGCAGCCCGCGCCCGCCCCGCGCGAGACGCACACCGAGGAGTACGAGGGCCCGCCGGCCACCCTTCTCTACGTGGAAGACAACCTGGCCAACCTCACGCTGGTGGAGTCGCTCCTCTCGTCGCGGCCGGAGATCACCCTCCTCTCCGCCATGCAGGGGCGGATGGGGCTGGACCTGGCGTGGGAGCACGCGCCCGACCTGATCCTGCTGGACCTGCACCTTCCGGACATGAGCGGCGGCGACGTGCTGCGCCGCCTGCGCTCGGACCCCCGCACGCGCGACACGCCCGTGGTGGTGATCAGCGCCGACGCCACGCCCGGGCAGGTGGAGCGCCTGCGCGCCGCCGGCGCGCACGAGTACATGACCAAGCCCCTGGACCTGGACCGCTTCATGGAGACCGTCGACCGCACCCTCGCCCAGCGGGGAGACCAGCCGTGACCCCGCGCACCGTGGAGGACGCCGCCATCCTGGTGGTGGACGACGAGCGGGCGAACCTGGAGCTGCTGGAAGAGTTCCTCCGCTTCGACGGCTTCGAGAACGTCACCCTGACCACCGACCCGCGCCAGGTGCCGGAGCTGTTCGAGGCGAAGGCCCCGGACATCCTCCTGCTGGACCTCCACATGCCGTACGTGGACGGCTTCGGGGTGATGCGGCAGCTGCGCGCCAGCATCCCGGCGAGCGACTACTTCCCCATCCTGGTCCTGACGGCCGACGTCACCTCCGAGACGAAGCTGCGCGCCCTTTCGGAGGGGGCGAGCGACTTCCTCACCAAGCCGCTGGACGCGGTGGAGGTGGTGCTGCGCATCCGCAACCTGCTGGCGACGCGCTTTCTGCACCTGGGGGAGCGCGCCGCTCGCGCCCGCGCCGAAGCCGCGGAGGCCCGCGCCGCCTTCCTGGCCGAGGCGAGCCGCGTGCTGAGCTCGTCGTTCGAGTACCGCGCCATGCTCTCCACCGTGGCGCGCCTGGCCGTGCCCCGCCTGGCCGACTACGTGGTGGTGGAGATGATGGACGGCGACGGCCAGAGCGAGCGGATCGCCTATGCGCACGCGGACCCGGAGCAGGAGCAGCTCCTGGCCGGCGGCGACGGGCTGTGGGGCGGAACCGTGCCGCGCAGCCATCCGCTGGTGAAGGGGTGCACCAGCGGCCAGTTCCTCCTGGTGACCGACGTCGCCTCCGAGCTCGGCCCCGACGCCGGCGACGACGACGCGCAGCGCGAGATCCTTCGCCGCCTGGCTCCGCGCTCCGTGGCGAGCGTGCCGATGGTGGCGGCGGGCGAGGTGATGGGCGGCGTGACGCTGGTGACCGCCGGCTCCGGCCGCACGCTGGACGCGGACGACCTGGGGCTCGCCGAGGAGCTGGCGCGGCGCATCATGGTGGCGGTGGAGCACGCGCAGCTCTACCACGACGCCCTGCAGGCGACGCGCGCCCGCGACGAGATCCTGGGCGTGGTGGCGCACGACCTCCGCAACCCGCTGAGCACCATCCGCATGGCCGCGCAGCTCATGGCCGACGACGTGGCGCCCGCCCATCGCAAGCCGGTGGACATGATGCTGCGCACCACGGACCGGATGAACCAGCTCATCCAGGACCTGCTGGAAGTGACCCGCATGGAGAGCGGGAAGCTGGCGCTCGACCTCAGCAACGAGAGCCCGGGCGCGGTGCTGCGCGAGGCTTCGGCGATGATGGCGCCGCTCGCGGCCGCGCGTTCCATCACCTTCGAATCGCAGATCGCGGACGAGCTCCCGCGCATTCCGCTGGACTCGTCGCGCGTTCTGCAGGTGATCTCGAACCTGGTGGGGAACGCGGTCAAGTTCACCCCGGCGGGCGGGCGCATCACGCTGGGCGCCCAGCTCCAGGCGGACGAGCTGCGCATCTCCGTCGCCGACACCGGCCCCGGCATCCCCGCGGACCAGATCCCGCGTGTGTTCGGGCGCTTCTGGCAGGCGGGCAAGACGGACCGCCGGGGCATCGGCCTGGGCCTCTCCATCGCCCGCGGCATCGTGGAAGCACACGGCGGCCGCATCTGGGTGGAGAGCGTCGAAGGCGAGGGCGCCACCTTCCTCTTCACCCTACCCGTACGCGGTGCGTGACGTAGTGGGAACAACACGAGAGCCCGCCTGCGATCTGCTGGCGGGCTCTCGTGTTTGTCGGGGTTTCCCAACAGATGGGCCTCACGCGGAGACGCAGAGACGCGGAAGAGCGGCGTCCGAAAAGCTTTCACGCAAAGGCGCGAAGACGCGAAGGAAAGACACGGAAGCTACTTTCTTGCGCGGCGTCCGGCGGGACCGTCTGTGAAGATGATCCCTAGCACCTTCGCCTGGATCTCCATCAACCCTCCACGAGCCACGCGATGTGGCGGAGCTCGGGGGCGATGAGGCGCTCCCAGGCGAGGCGGACGGCGGCGTGGGAGCCCGGGAGGGAGAAGACCACGCGGCCGCCGATGACGCCGGCGGTGGCGCGCGAGAGCATGGCGGCGGCGCCCACCTGATCCCAGCTCAGCATGCGGAAAAGCTCGCCGAAGCCGGGGATGGGGCGCTCGATGCGGCGGCTCAGGACGTCGAAGGTGGTGTCCCGCGGGGCGATGCCGGTGCCGCCGTTGAAGATCACCACCTGGGCGATCGAGTCGTCCAGTGCGCGCTCCACCGCGAGCGGCTCGTCGCGGATCAGGAGGTAGCCGGCGGGGGTGTGGCCCGCCGCCTCGATCTGCTCGCGCAGCCAGATGCCGTTGGTGTCGGTCTCCGGGGTGCGCGAGTCGCTGACGGTGACCACGGCCACGGGGATGGGTCCGTGGCGGTCGGCGAGGCGGTGGTGCTGGTCGCTGCTGGGTGTGGACATGGGCGTGCGCATTGGGATGGACGGATGCCGGGCGGCGGAGTGCCGCGAGGCGCGTGCCGCCGTGTCCGTTGCGGCGCGGAGCGGGGCCGCTACATTCAACGGTGCCCCCATGCCACGGAGCCGACCTGCATGCGACCCTCCCGCCCCGCCGCAGCCGCCCTCCCTAGCCCGCCGCGCGCGGAGCGGGGGCCGCGGCGCAGGCCGTGGAAGAAGTGGGTGCTCGCGGCCGTCCTCCTGGGAGGGCTGGGTGCCTTCTTCGCGCTGGGAGGGCCGCGCTACCTGAGCTTCGAGACGCTCAAGGAGCACCGCGACGAGCTGCTCGCCTTCAAGGCGCGGCACTTCGTGGCGATGCTGGTGGCGACGCTGGCGGTATACGCCGTGGCGACCGCCCTCTCCTTTCCGGGCGGGGTGCTGATGTCGCTCGCGGTCGGCTTCCTCTTCGGGCGGTGGGTGGGAGCGGCGATCGTCATCGTCGCGGCTACCGTAGGCGCGACGGCAGCCTTTCTCTCCGCGCGCTACCTGTTCGCGGACGCGGCGCGGCGGCGGATGGGGCCGCGGCTCCAGCGGCTGTCGCGCGGATTCGAGGCGGACGCCTTCAACTACCTCCTCTTCGTGCGCCTGGTGCCCATCTTTCCGTTCTGGCTGATGAACCTGGTGCCGGCGTTCACCCCCGTCAGCACGCGCACCTTCGTCGTGGCCACGGCGATCGGCATCCTCCCGGGGTCGTTCGTCTTCGTGAACCTGGGCGAGTCGCTGCTGCGCATCCACTCCGCGCGCGACCTGCTTTCGACGAGCGTGCTCCTGTCGTTCACACTGCTGGGGGTGCTGTCGGTGATGCCGGTGGTGGTGAAGAAGGTGAGGCATCGGAGGAGGAACAGAAGTGCGTTAGTGCGTTAGTGCGTTGGTGCGCCGCACTGGCGAGGCACGTTCTGTCATCCCGAGTGAGGCGCAGCTCAGCGGGGCGACTCTCTCAGGATGACAGATAAAAACGCACTAACGCACTCACGCACTAACGCACCCTTTCCCCGAGTTCCATGCGAGACGCAGACCTCATCAACGACCGCCCCCCGCTGCGCGGCAACCCGATGGCAGGGGTCGCGCTGGCAACCGCGATGGTGGCGGGGCTGCTGGTGCTCCTGGCCGGGCCCGGCACGCGGCTGGGATTCTGGCACTTCAGCACCGGGTTCCAGCTGATGCGGTGGGGGGCGTACCTGGCGGTGCCGGCGGCGCTCTTTTCGGTCGTCGCGCTGGTGCTGGTGCGGGGGCACAGGCGCGGGGTGCTTCCGTCGATCCTGGCGCTGGGGATCGCGGCGGGGGCGTTCCTGGTGCCGTACAGCTTCCTGGTGAAGGCGCGCGGCCTGCCGCCCATCCACGACATCAGCACCGACACGCGCAACCCGCCGCCGCTCATCGCCACGCTGCCCCTGCGCGAGCAGACGGGCGCCACCAACCCGCCCGCGTACGAGGGCGACTCCATCGCGCGGCTGCAGACGGAGGCGTACAAGGACGTGCAGCCCGTGATGCTCGCTATGACGCCCGACTCCGCGTACGGTCAGGCGCTGCGGGCCGCGCGCGAAATGGGATGGGAGATCGTTGCCGCCGAGCGCGACGAGGGCCGCATCGAGGCGACCGCGATCACGGGATGGTGGGGGTTCAGGGACGACGTGGTGATCCGCGTGATGCCCGCATCCGGAATCGCGCGAGTGGACGTGCGCTCCGTGTCGCGAGTAGGGCGGAGCGACGTGGGCGCCAACGCGGCCCGCATCCGCGCCTACGTGCGGCGGCTCAAGGAAAACGGGTAGTGCAGGCAATCCCCAACCCCTTTGCCGCGCTGACGCTGATCGTGGCGCCGGCGGTGCTCACCAACGCGTGCTCGGTGCTCATCATGAGCACCAGCAACCGCCTGGCGCGCGCCGTGGACCGCGCGCGCATCATGACCGCGGAGCTGGAGAAGGCGGGCGCGACAGGCTCCACCCCGCACCCCGGCGAGGTGCGCGAGTTGGCGGCCACGGAGCGGCGGGCGCTGATGCTGCTCCACGCGCTGCGCTCGTTCTATGTGGCGCTGGGCGGCTTCGCGGCGGCGGCCTTCCTGTCGCTGATGGGCGCCGTGCTGACGCCGCTCTTCCCCGCCTCCGTCGCCCTGCCGCTGGAGGTGGTGGCGCTGATCGTGGGGCTGCTGGGAGTGGGCGGCCTGGTGACGGGGACGCTGGTCCTCGTTCGTGAGACGAAAATTGCGGTGGAGGTGCTCCAGCAGCGCGCCTCCGAGGCCCGCGCGCACCTCCGCTAGCCCATGGCTCCGCTGATTCGCCACTCGCGGGCACTCGCCGCGCTCCTGCTGACCGGCCTGATCGCCCCTGCCGCGGCTTCCGCGCAGACGGCGGCGGACACCACGACGCTGGTGCGTGCCACCGCCGACCGGATCAGAGAGGGAATCCGTTCGCGGAGCCCGGCCGCGCTCCGGCACTACTACCTAGGCGAGCCCACGACCGACTTCGACCGGTGGGTGACGCTGCGTCTGCAGGAGGAGAACGCGCTGCCCTTTCTGGAGGCGCAGGCAGACACGGCGGACTGGGTCGTCACCCGCGGCGCCGAGTTCCGCGGCGACACGGCCGCGGTGATCTTCGAGTTCGGGGATCGCCGGCGGCCCGCGGACAGAGGAGGCATCCAGACCGGCATCGACACCTGGCGGATCTTCTTCGTTCGCTCGGCCGCGGGATGGGAGTTCGCGCGCCAGGTGCACGTCAGCACGGCGGATATCGGCGAGGTCCGCGGCTGAGACGCCCGCATCGACAGAGATCCAACGGCGCGCCGCATGTCGTACAATCGGCAGGACCAGGGTCCCCCTTTCCCACGTGCCCGGTGGGGGAGGGGTTCCTGCCCTGCGCCCATCCGCAACTCAACCAGGCGATCCGACGATGCACACGCACGCTCCCGGCTACTACGACGCGCAGGACCTGGCCCGCTTTCCGGAGATCGGCAAGGACGCGCCCGAGCTGGCGGAGAAGTTCTTCGCCTGGTACAACGCCGTCTTCGCCGAGGGCGCGCTGACGCAGCGTGAGAAGTCGCTGATCGCCCTCGCCGTGGCGCACGCGGTCCAGTGCCCCTACTGCATCGACGCCTACACCGGCGACTGCCTGCAGAAGGGCGCCGACACAGAGCAGATGACCGAAGCCGTCCACGTGGCGGCCGCCATCCGCGGCGGCGCATCGCTGGTGCACGGCCTGCAGATGCGGAACCACGCGGACCGGCTTGGGATGTGAACAGAAAGTCCTAAGTGCTAAGTGCTAGGTCCTGAGTGCCAGGGTTCTTTCAGCACTTAGCACTTGGCACTTAGCACTTTTTTACCACACTTTACGCATTCACCGGCCCCGCCATGTCCCGCGTCCTCCCGACCCTCCAGAAGCGCCAGGCCGAGCTGGCCTCCACCCGCCGCCAGAAGCAGGTTCTGGCGGGGGTGCCGGTCGCGCGGGCGTTCGAGGATGCGCTCGGCGAGGCCGGGCTGTTTCCGCTCCGCGCCACCGGGATCGACGTCTTCCAGATCAACGTGGGGCGCAAGTGCAACCAGACCTGCCGCCACTGCCACGTGGACGCCGGCCCGGACCGCACCGAGATGATGAGCGACGCCGTCGTCGATCGCTGCCTGGAGGTGATCGAGGGGAGCGCCATCCCCACGCTCGACATCACCGGCGGCGCCCCGGAGCTGCACAAGCGCTGGCGCGAGATCGTGCGCCGCGCATCCGCCGCGGGGAAGCACGTGATCGACCGCTGCAACCTCACCATTACCCAGCTCCCCAACTACCGCTACCTCCCCGAGTTCTTTGCCGAGCACCGCGTGCACGTCGTCGCATCCCTGCCGCACTACCGTCAAAAGGGGACGGACACGCAGCGCGGCGACGGCGTGTTCGAGCAGTCGATCGCGGCGCTCCAGCAGCTCAACGCGCTCGGCTACGGCAAGCCGGGGACGGGGCTGCTGCTGGATCTGGTGACCAACCCGGTCGGCACCTTTCTCCCCGGCAGCCAGGGGACGCTGGAGGCGGAGTGGAAGCGGCAGATGGCGCGGCTGTACGACATCGAGTTCAGCTCGCTGTACACGATCACCAACATGCCCGTCTCGCGCTTCCTGGAGTTCCTGGAGGAGGGCGGCGCGCTGGACGCCTACATGGAGCGGCTGGTGACCGCGTTCAACCCCGCCGCGGCCACGGGCGTGATGTGCCGCAACACGCTCTCGGTGGGCTACGACGGCACGCTGTACGACTGCGACTTCAACCAGATGCTCGACCTGCCGGTGCACCCCGCCGCCCCGCGCACCATCTTCGACTTCGACCTCGCCGCCCTCGCCAACCGCGAGATCGTGCTGGGGCCGCACTGCTTCGGCTGCACCGCCGGCGCCGGCTCCAGCTGCGGCGGGGCGACGGTGTGAGGGGCCCTCACCCCCGGCTCGTTACACTCGCCTGCCCCCTCTCCCGATAACAGGAGAGGGCTCCGCCCTCCTGTCATCGAGAGAGGGGGCTTATGTCGGTTATCAAGCACAGATCCCGTAGGGGCGCGATTAATCGCGCCCGTGTCACGGGCGGCTCCGTCACCCGTCCCCGCGCACCAAATCCCGGTAGGGGCAGACCTGCGTGTCTGCCCTCCCCTGCCCCGCCCCGATTCATGCATCACGCACGATCCTCGTAGGGGCCGCCCCATGTGGCTGCCCGTGCCCTCCCGCGCCCCGCACCCCGCACCCCGCACCCCGCACCCCGCACGCGGGTCGCAAATGCGGGCTGGCTTCACCAAGATGGAACGCGCAGGTTGTACAGGCACACGCCCGCCTCGAAGATCCCCCCCCAACGCAACCACGCCGATGCGACACCCATCGATCCGTCCACCCTTCCGCCACCTCGCGCTGATGCTGCTGGGCGCGCTTCTGCTGTGCACGGCGTGCGGTGGTGCGCGCGGAGCGGGGGCGGGGCCGTCGCCGGCGGGGTGGGAGGCGCGGCTGCGGCCGGTGGTGGATTCGCTGTATGGGGTGAGCGGGTATCCGGGGCTGTCGGTGGGGGTGGCGTTCGTGGATGGGCGCGCGTTCGGGATCGCGGCGGGGTGGTCGGACACGACGCGGCGGGTGGCGCTCACGCCCGCGCACCTCCTGCTGCAGGGGAGCGTGGGGAAGACGTACGCGGCGGCCCTCGCGCTGCAGCTCGTGCGCGAAGGGCGGCTGGAGCTGGACGCGCCCATCTCGCGCTACCTGGGACGGGAGCCCTGGTTCGACCGCCTGCCCAACGCGCGCACCATCACCGTGCGGCAGCTGATGAACCACAGCAGCGGGGTGATGCGCTACGAGTTCAAGGACGAGTTCACCCGCGCTCTCACCGCCGATCCGGACCGCACCTGGAGGCCTGAGGAGCTGGTGGCGTACGTGCTCGGCGAGCGGGCCCCGTTCGCGGCGGGGCAGGGGTGGGACTACTCGGACACCAACTACATCGTCCTGGGGATGATCGTGGAGCGGATCACCGGGCGCCCCTACTACGAGGAGGTCACCCGCCGCTTCCTTCGCCCGCTGCGGCTGCGCGAGACGATCCCCTCGGACCGGCGGGTGCTGCCGGGGCTGGCGCAGGGGTACGCGGGAGCCGGCAACCCGTTCGGCGGCACGGACGCGATGATCGGTGCGGATGGACGCTTCGCCATCAACCCGCAGTTCGAGTGGACGGGTGGGGGGATGGCCTCCACACCGCGCGACCTGGCGCGCTGGGCCACCGAGCTCTACGCCGGCACCGTGCTGGACTCCGCCACGCGCGCGGAGATGCTGCGCGGCGTCCCGGCGCCGCTCGGCCCGCAGGGGACCACGTACGGGCTGGGCGTCATCGTGCGGCCACTGCCGCTCGGGGTCAGCTGGGGCCACAGCGGATTCTTTCCCGGCTACCTCACGGAGATGATGTACTTTCCGCAGGACCGCCTCGCCGTCGTGGTGCAGATCAACACAAGCGCGCTTCCCAGGGATGCGCTGCCGCCCGGGCGCGTCGTGGGCGCCGTCGTGCGCGCGATCCGGGCGCACAGGCAAGCGGCCCCGTAGCGCGCGAGAGCGTCGTTGCGCGCACGAGTGGCGACGTTCATATTCCGCCAGAACACGGCACCGCTCCCGCCGAAGCGCTCCACTTCGGCGGCGCGGTCTGCCCCGCCTCGCTCGAAACCCGCCATCCTGGAGGGCTCCCGATGCCCGCACGCCGCGCTCCCGATCCACGACCCCGCCGTCTGACGAGGGACCTGCTGGGCATCGCCACGCTCGCGCTGGCGGTGGCCGCGGCGGCCGGCGGGTGCGCCCATCGAGGGCCGGCGGCGCCACACGCGCGGCTCTACCAGGACTCGATGGCCGATCCGCTGGAAGTGAGATCGGTGAACGGCGTGCTCAGCGCCACGCTGGACGTCTCGATGGCCGCCCTGCCGGTGACGCGCGCGTTCAACGACGACTCCGTGCGCACGGACACCCTCTCCCTGCGCGCCTACACCCTGGCCGCCACCACGGACCCCGCGTACCGGCCCAACGATCCGCGCTTCACCCCCCGCTTTCCGGGGCCCACCTTCCGGGTGCGGCCGGGCGACCTGGTGCAGATCTGGCTGCGGAACAAGCTCCCCCCGCCCACCACCGCGTCGGATTCCAACCAGGTCTGCATGTCGTACCCGGCGTCCAATCCCGCGCCGCCGAGCTCGCAGGGAGCGATGCGGGACGTGTTCCAGGACTGCTTCCACGGGCCCAACTACACGAACATCCACTACCACGGGATGCACGTCACCCCCGACAGCAACTCCACGGTGGTCGGCGACGACGTGCTGATGGTGATCGCGCCGGGCGACTCCATCCTGTACTCCTTTCGCGTGCCGATGAACCAGTCACCGGGAACGCACTGGTACCACCCGCACAAGCACGGCTCGGTCGCCATCCAGGTGGCGAACGGTATGTCGGGGGCCTTCATCGTGGAAGACGATACCGCCGGCCTGGACCGCTTCACCCGTCGGCACAACCTGCGCGAGCACCTGATCGCCTTCCAGCAGGTCGACACCACGCTGGGGCTGTTCCAGGGGCAGACCGCCGTGAGCGCGGTGACGCCGCTGGTGAACGGGCAGAACTTTCCGACGCTCTACATGGCGCCGGGCGAGGTGCAGCGCTGACGCATCGTGAACGAGAACGTGACGAGGAACAGCAAGACGCTCGAGTTCAGGTTCGAGGACCGGCCCGGCGAGGAGCCCGTGGTGGTGGAGGTGGCGCGCGACGGCGTGCAGTTTTCCCCGGCCAACCTGGCGTTCGACAACGACTCCATCCTGCTGATGGCGCCGGGCAACCGGCTCGACGTGATCGTGCAGGCGCCGCCGCGAGCCGGGATCCATAACTTCAGGGTGCGCCAGAATCCCGGGGCCGGGCGGCGCACCCGCAACCCGGTGCTCCCGCGGCGGACGCGCGCCAGCGCAGGCAACCCGGAGTTCAGCGACACGACCGCGTTCCTCATGTTCCGCGTGGTCGTCGACCCCGCGCGCAGGGCGAGCAGCACGGGGATCCCGCGGAGCATCCCGCACCTTGCGTCCTATCTGGGGACGGCGATCCAGGCCCCGCCGTCCTTCATCGCCACCAACCTGACGCCGGCGCGCGACACCGCGGTGGTCGTGTTCACGGACAGCGCGGGCCCCGGAAACGACTCGACGCCCACGCAGTTCTTCCTGGGAAGCCGGGTGGCGCCGCAGCAGAGGTTCAACGACACGGTGGTCTACGTGCCGTCCAACGCGCGCGGCGCCGCCATGCCGATGGTGCTGGACTCCACGCAGACGTGGAAGATCGTGAACAACAGCGTCAACCAGATCAACCACCCGTTCCACATCCACATCAACCCGTTCCAGGTGGATTCGGTGCACGCCCCGTACGCCCAGGACCCGTTTCTGCCGCTGTACCGGGAGCTGAACGCGGCGGCACGCAGGGGATCGCCGATCTGGCTGGACGTGCTCCCGCTGCCGACGCCCACCGTGGACAGCAAGGGCGCCATCGTCGACTCCGCGGCCGTCTTCATCACGCAGCGCTACGCCAGCTTCGCGGGGTGCAGGGACGGCAAGTGCGGCCCGCCCACCGGCCACTTCGTGATGCACTGCCACATCCTGGGCCACGAGGAGCGCGGGATGATGCAGGTGCTGCAGGTGGTGGGGCCAGGGGAACGGCTGACGAAGCCGGCGGGCCACGGTTCGCCCCGCCCTGCCGCGCGCACCGGCGGAGGACGCGGGCAGCGGCGGCCGGGCGCGCAGCCGGAGCATCGCCACTGACGGCGTGACATCTTGATCGCTCGATAGAAAAGGACGCGGGGAGCGGTTCGGGCTCTTCGCGTCCCTGTTGCTTTCTCGGCAGGCGGCGCGCGCAAACTGGACGTCTGGCCGGGAGATTGCGCGTCAACGCGAACGACGGCGGCGCCCGAAGCTGGCCGGCCCGCACTGGGCCGCACTTTCCACGAGAGGCGTGATGCAGCTTTCCGAGTTCATCCTGGCGAACCGCGAGCCGATCCTGACGGAGTGGGAGGCGTTCGCGCGGTCGTGCAAGCCGGCGAGCGGCGCGATGGACATCGAGGCGCTGCGCGACCACGCCAACGACATGCTGACGGCGATCGCCAAGGATCTGGCCACCCCGCAGGATTCGGAGGAGCAGTCGGAGAAGTCCAAGGGGAACGCCGACGACTCGGATTCCGCATCGGAGACTGCCGCCGAGGAGCATGGCGCCGGCCGCGCCCAGAGCGGCTTCACCGTGGACCAGATGGTGGCCGAGTTCCGCGCCCTTCGCGCCAGCGTCATCCGGCTCTGGACGCGCGAGCAGGGCGGGGAGCTCCGCTTCAGAGACATCGAGGACCTGACGCGGTTCAACGAGTCCATCGACCAGGCGCTCGCGGAGTCCGTCGCGCGGTACAACCAGGACCTGGACCAGGCGAAGGAGGTCTTCCTCGCCATCCTGGGCCACGACCTTCGCACGCCGCTCGGCGCCATCTACACCTCCGCCCGCTTCCTGGTGGAGACGCAGTCGCTCCAGGAGCCGGTCCTCACCCTCACCAACCGCATCGCGCGCAGCGCCAGCCGCACGGTGGCCATGGTGGGCGACCTCCTCGACTTCACCCGCGCGCGGCTGGGAGGCGGAATCCCGGTGAAGCGCGCGCCCATGTCGATCGGCAAGATGGTGCACGACGTGGTGGACGAGATCGCGGCCGCGAATCCGAAGCGCAGGTTCGAGGTGGAAACACGCCTCGAAGGGGACGGGGAGTGGGACTGCGAGCGGCTCACGCAGGCGCTGTCGAACCTGATCGGCAACGCGGTGCAGCACGGCGAGGACGGCTCCCTGGTCTGCGTGGAGGTGGAGGGCGCGGACGACACGGTCCAGATCTCCATCCACAACCGCGGCAAGCCGATTCCCAAGGATCGCCTGAACGGGATCTTCAACCCGATGAAGCCCCGGAACAAGGTGGTGGAGCCCGTGGCGGGTGGCCCGCAGGCGAGCCTCGGGCTGGGCCTGTACATCGCGCAGCAGATCGTGCAGGCGCACCAGGGCAGCATCGAGGTCGCCTCCAGCGCGGAGCAAGGCACCACCTTCACCGTTTCCCTGCCGCGTCACGGTTGAGATGGGCGCGGAGACATCGAGAGAGATCCACCCTCCTCAACATCTCATACTTTCGATGAAGAACAGAGACGAACGAATTCTCGCCGCGATAGGCAGCGTTTTCGTCGTCGGTGGCGTGGCGCTTTTCGTCGTGGTGGTCAACGCGCTGCGCAGCGGAACGCTCGACGCTCGCCGGGAATATGCGCCGCCATCGGAGTCCGAATGGATCGTGGCCGCACAGGAGCCCTTCTGGTTCTACGGCATCATCGCGCTCGCCACGATCTTTGCCGCGTACCTGCTCGTGCAAGGCTCTCGGATGATCAGAGGGACGCGCGGGAAGCGCTGACCGCCGAGAGTGATCGTCATCGAACAAACCGCAATCTCACGCGGAGGCGCGGAGACGCGGGGAGAGGCGCTGAGCTCTCTCTGCGTCTCCGCGTCTCCGCGTGGGGCCGTCAGCGGACGATTGCCAGGCGCAGCGCGAGGGCGAGGAAGACGAAACCCGTGACGCGCGGGAGCACTCCAGAGGCCACGGCGCGGCGGGCGGCGGTGCGGGCATGGCCGGCGGCGAGCGCGACGGCGACGTTGACGAGGGTGCCCGAGGTGATGAAGAGCGCCGCGAGGACGAGGAGCTGCGCGGTGACGCTCCCGCGCCCCGCATCCACGAACTGCGGGAGGAAGGCGAGGAAGAAGATCGCCACCTTGGGGTTCAGCACGTTGGTGATGACTCCCTGCCGAAAGATCGCGGGCAGCTCCGCCGGCGCCACGTCCGGCTCGGCGCCTTCGCGGGCGGGCGTGCGGAGTGCGCGCACGCCCAGCCACGCCAGGTACGCGGCGCCCGCATAGCGCAGCAGGTCGTACGCGGTGGGGTAGGCGACCAGGAAGGCCGACACCCCGAGCACCACCGCCGCCGTGTGGAAGAGCGTCCCCGTCGATATGCCCAGCGCCGAGACCACGCCCGCGCGCCTTCCCTCCCCCACGCTGCGCGCGATCACGTACAGCATGTCGGGGCCGGGCGTGACGTTCAGCGCGAGCGTGGCCGCCATGAAGGCCAGCAGGTCGGATACGGGCGGCATCTTGGGCGGACTCGGGGCGTGGGAGTGGGCGGCCGGTTGAGCCTCCCACCATGCCCAGCACCCGACTTCCACGCAAGTGCGAAGGGCTCGCGAGCCGGGATGGCCGACCCACCCTCAACCCCTCGCCAAATGACGGACGACACGCTGCGGCAGATCGAGCGAAGCTGGGAGACCAACGCCGCGGCGTGGACGGAGGCGGTGCGCGACGGTCGCATCGCCACGCGCCGCCTCGTCACCGACCAAGCTGTGGTGGACGCGGTGCTGGCGCTCGTCCCCCGCCGCGTCCTCGACCTCGGCTGCGGCGAGGGATGGCTGGCGCGGGCGCTCGCCGCCGCAGGTGTGGAGGTGGTGGGCGTCGATGCATCGGCGCCGCTGGTGGAGGCGGCGCGCGAGGCCGGCTGCGCCGAGTTCCACGTCTGCTCCTACGCGGAGCTCGCGGCCGCATCCGCCCGCCTCGGCGGCCCGTTCGACGTCGTCGTCGCGAACTTCTCGCTCCTCGGCGACCCCCTCGACGACGCGCTCCTCGGCGCACGCGCGCTGCTGAAGCCCGGCGGAACGCTCATCATCCAGACCGTCCACCCCTGGTCCGCCCGCGGCGACGAGCCGTACCGCGACGGGTGGCGCACGGAGCGGTTCGCCGCGTTCGGGAGCGGGTTCACCGAGCCCATGCCCTGGTACTACCGTACGCTGGAGTCCTCGCTCCACGCGTTGCGCCAAGCGGGCCTCGGCGTCGACTTCGTGAGCGAGCCGCTCCACCCCGAGACCGGCGACCCGGCCTCGCTCATCCTGATCGCACGGGCACACTGAGGCGCCGAGAAGCACTCGCTCAAGATCGCGCATCTCGGCCCCACGGCCGCCCTCGCCTCCACCGCCACGCCCGAATCGCACGAGCCGGCTTCAGCCGCCTTCGCGTAGTTCCAGCCGGGGGATTCATCCCCCGGCGACTCATCCCCGGCGATGCGGCGCCGGCGATTCACCCCCCCGGCGACACGGCGCCGGCGATCCGGCGCCGCCCTCGCTCGCGCAGCCTGCGAAGGCAGGCTTCCCGCGGTTGTTGCAGCGGTTTCAACCGCCGGTCCCCAGGCTCACCCAGCCTGCCCCCCCAATCACTCCGCCGCCATCGCCCGCGCGGGATCGATCCGTGCCGCGCGCCGGCCTGGAACCCAGCACGCCACCACCGCCACCCCCAGCAGCAGCGCCGTCGCGATGGCCATCGTGGCAGGATCGGTGGTGCGCACCTCAAAGAGCATCGCCTCCACCGCACTCATCGCCCCGATGGAGACGACGGCGCCCACCGCGAGCCCCGCCGCCGCGCGCACCATCCCGCGCCGCATCACCATCCGCACCACGCGCGGCGCATCGGCACCCAGTGCGATGCGCACGGCGATCTCGCGGCGCTGCTGCGCGACGGCGTACGACATCACCCCGAACACCCCCAGCGCCGCCATCACCAGCGCCGCCGCGGCGAAGGCGCCCAGCAGCCACGCCAGGCTGCGCGGGGTGGCGATGGAGGTGGAGAGCCGCTCTCCCATCGTGGCGAAGTCCCGCACCGGCACGCCGGGGTCCACCGCGCGGATCCGCTGCCGGATCGGCTCCGCGAGGCTCTCGGGCGACACGCTGGCGCGCACCACCAGGCTGAGGGTGGAGCCCGGATTCTGGCGCGCGGGCTCATAAACCGACTCGGCACCTTCGGCCAGCCCGGAGTACTTCACGTCCCCCACCACACCCACGACGGTCGACGGCGGGCACTCGCGGCACCCGCCCACGTACATGCGCTTCCCCACCGCGCTCTCGCCGGGAAAGTAGCGCCGCGCCCACGACCGGCTCACAACGACCACGGGGCGATCGGGGGAGTCGTCGCGCCGCTCCAGCATGCGCCCGTCCACGAGCGGCACGCCCAGCGCGCCGAACAGCTCCGGCGTGACCAGCGCCCAAGGTACCGACGGCTCCGACTCGCCGGGGGCGACGGGGCGCTCCACGAGGTCGAAGTTGTTGCTGTCGCCCCCGTTGTCGGGTGGGAGCGAGGTGGTGAGCCCGGCCTCTTCCACACCGGGCAGCCCCTTCACCGAGCGCAGCGCCTCGTCCCAGAAGCGCAGCATCTCGGCCGGCTCCGCGTAGGCGGCCTCGGGAAGGGAGATGCGAGCGGTGAGCACGCGGTCCGGATCGAAGCCGGGGTCCACCCGCTGGAGGTTCACGAACGAGTGGAGGAGGAGGCCGGCGCCCAACAGGAGCGGCAGCGCAAGCGCGAACTCGCCCGCCACGAGCGCGCCCTGAAAGAGCTGCGTCCCGCGTCCGGCGCCAGCTCCGCGGTCGCCGCTGCGCAGGGAGGCCGCGATGGAGCGCGACATCCCCGCCACCAGCGGATAGGTGCCGACCAGCGCGCCGCTCAGCAGCCCCGCCGCGACGCTGAACGCCATCACGCGCAGGTCCAGGCTCGCCTCCTCGATGCGCGGGAGCCGTGGACCGACGGTGGCGAGCGCCTTCAGCCCCAGCGCCGCAACCGCGACTCCTGCCACGCCGCCGAGCCCGCCCAGCACCAGGCTCTCGGTCAGCAGCATGCGCGCGAGCCGTTCGCGCGGTGCGCCCAGCGCCGTGCGCACCGCGATCTCGCGCCCGCGTCCCGATGCGCGTACCAGCACCAGGTTGGCGACGTTGGCGATGGCGATCAGCAGGACGAGGAAGACCGCGCCGCCGAACAGCCGCAGCGAGCGCCCCGCGTCGCCCAGCAGCACGTCGCGCAGGGGGACCGGCGTGTAGCGGACGGAGCGGTCCGGCGCGCCATTCGCCCACTGCGCCACCACGCGCGCGCTGATCCCGGCCAGCTCGCGCGCGGCGGCCTCCTGCGTCACCCCCGCGCGCAGCCGCCCGATGCCGTGCAGCCCGAACGGGCCGCGGCGCGTGGGCACCGGGGGCTGCAGGATCGGCCACACCTCGGCCTCCACCCCCGCCAGCTCCCTGACGCCGGGCGGCAGCACGCCCGCCACGGTGTAGCTCACCCGGTCCAGCACCAGCGGCCGGCCGACCGGGTCCGCGCCGCCGAAGTGGCGCCGCGCGAACTCGTCGCCGACCACCACCTTGAGCGCGGCGCCGGTGCGGTCGTCGCCCTCGCGAAAGCCGCCGCCGCGCGCCATCCGCACGCCCAGCGTCCGGAAGAGGCCGGCGGTGCCCCACCCTACCTTCACCCACTCCGCGCCCTCGCGCGTGGTGAGCGCCGCGCCGCCCGTGCGAAAGAGCGCGACGGATTCGAAGCTGCGCTGCTGCTCCCTGATCCCCTGCCAGTCCGCGGCGGAAAGGGTGCCGCGGTCGAAGCCGGAGTTCTGGTGGTAGATGCGCACCAGGCGCTCGGGGTGCGGGTACGGGAGGGGCGCCAGCAGCACCGTGCTCACCGCGCTGAACACCGCCGAGCTGGCGCCGATCCCCAGCGCCAGCGTGAGCACGGCGGTCGCGGTGAAGCCCGGGCTCCTGCGCAGCCCGCGCATCGCGTAGCGCACGTCCGCCGCCATCTCCGCGCCCCATCGCCGTGGTCGGACTCGGTTCATCCAGCGCATGGTCGTTTCTCCTCCGGGGGGGACGATGCGGCGCCGCGACGGTCGTCGGAGCGCACCTGCCTTGGACGCGCGAACGGTGCGGACGGTTGTGTTGGCCTCGGCCGGAATTTTCGGCGAACTTCTGGAGGAAGGGGGCGGTCGGCTCGATGCTTCGATCTGCTGGACGCGGAACTCGTTGATGCGCATTTTGTTGCCGCACACCCGGCGGCGCGGCTCCGTGGGGGCGCGGACGGCGATCATCCACCGATCAGACGGAGGGAGGCAGATGCGGCGCATCTTCCGGGGGACGGTCCTGGTCGTCGCGCTCGTCCAGGCGGGGTGCATACAGCGATGGGAGCGCGCCTATTCGGGCGCGCAGATCGCCACGGGTCCGGTGGGGATCACCCTCGCCACGCCGGGAGATCGGATGGTGTTCGAGCGGTGGCGCTTCGTGCACTACCCGCTCCCCTTCGCCGTCGGCGGCGAGAACTTCATCTGGGAGGTGGACGAGGGTCGCGTCCGCGAGGGCACCGTGCTCCGCCTCCCCGATCCCGCCGCCCGCGCGGAGTACCAGCGTATCGGCCACCCCGCCCGCCCGGGCCCTCGCGACGTGCGCGGCACCATCACCTTCGTGCGCGTCTCCGCCCGCGAGCTCGTCGCCGACCTGGACGTGGCGAGCGACTCCGCGCAGTGGAAGATGACCAAGCGCGTCCGCTACGAGCGCCGCCCCGTGCCGCCCGAGCGCTGACCCGCGGCGACGCGCCCGCGTCCAATCGCAGTGCTGAACTTGACGAGCCGCCATGCGTGGCGGCGCTTGCCCATCCGGCAAGACCGCGCAAGATTCTCGGGCGCAATAGAATACCGCTTGCCTGAATATCCCCGGAACCCATGTATCGCCTCCTTCTCGGCCAGACGGTCGGCCAGCGCTACCACATAATTTCGCTTCTTGGTCGCGGAGGCATGGGAGCGGTCTATCTCGCCATGGACACTACCCTCGAGCGACACGTCGCGCTCAAGGCGGTGACGATCGCCGAGGACGGAGAGGCAGGCGCCGCCGCCCGGGCGCGATTCCGACGGGAGGCTCGGATCGCGGCGAGCCTGCACCATCCCAACGTGGTGACCGTCCATGACTTTTTGAGCGACGAGCGACTCGACCTGGAATTTCTGGTGATGGAACACCTGGTCGGCCAGGATCTCGGCCAGCGGGTAAAAAAAGGTGGGCCACTGCCACCGGACGAGGTAACCGACATCCTCGCACAAGCCGCGGATGGCGTAAACGCCGGTCATCAGGTGGGGCTCGTCCATCGCGACCTCAAACCAGCGAACCTGTTCCTCTCCAGCCGCGGTGCGTCTGCACGTCATCACGTGCACGTACTCGACTTCGGCATCGCGAAAGCGGCGGAACAGGCCGGTACAGCCACCCACTTCACCATGTTCGGGCGGCACCCCCTCTCGCCCGGCTACGCGTCACCTGAGCAGTGGCGGGGCGTGGAAGAGATTCGCCCGTCTTCGGACGTGTTCAGCCTGGGAATGACGGGCTACTTCGCGCTTACGGGGGTGCCGCCGTACTCGCAGGAGCAACTCCTTGCAATGTCACAGGGAGCCGACCCGCCGCTGCTGGGCTTCTCTCAAGCATGCCCGAGCTTCCTGGAAGAGGCGCTACGGCGTGCGCTGGCCCCACGGCCGGAAGATCGCTTCGCAGACGCAGGGCAGTTTGCCGCCGCGCTCGCCGGAACGGCGGACTTGGCGCCTCCACCAACTCGGCAGCATCGCGGACGAAGGGAGGCAACGGCCCACCCGAACCCGGTGATTGCCGACTCCCGGCACCTCGCGCCGGGGGCGCACACGGCGTACGGCCGGAAATCGGCACACCCGTCGCACTCAACTGCTCTGGTCAACACCGCACTGGCCGCGGTCGGACTGCTCGCTCTCGCTTTCTGGATTGGGAGCGTCAGTGTGGGAGCGCCACTGATCAGAGAGGGGTTAACCGGACCGCCCGAGGGTATCGTTGGGGTTCCGCCGCCTACCGATGATTATTCGAACTCTTCGCCTCCGGAGGTCCGCTCCCGACCCGTTAAGAAAAAGCCTCGTTCCGTCAGCAACCAAGATCGTTCCGATGAGCCCAGGGGTTCGTACCCTGCGGACGAACCGGCTCCCTCCTACGTGGACACGCCCGGCCAGTCCGCTCCTCAAGACGACGCGGGTGTCTACGATATCTCCTCGGTGGAGGTGAAGCCCTCGCTCTCCAACGGCAGCGACGTGGCGCGCGCGCTGGAGCGGAACTACCCGCCGCTGCTTCGTGACGCAGGCGTCGGCGGCACGGTGATGCTCAGCTTCCGCGTGAACGAGGACGGCCGCGTGGACCCCACGACCATCGAGGTCGTGTCCAGCGACAACGAGCAGTTCTCCGAGGCGGCCAAGAAGGTGGTGGAGCGCATGCGATTCAGCCCATCCAAGGTGAACGACCGCCCGGTGAAGGTGCTGGTGCAGATCCCGATCACCTTTCAGCCACAATCGTAAGCGCGCAGCATTCCTATTGATTCCCCCCGCCGATTCCAGCTTCAGCGTACACACCGCGACCACGCGTGCCGCCGAGAGTTCGTCGGTCCCGCTCAGGTTTACAGTTAGCCTGGGGCGATCACGGAAGCGGCACGAAGGCGAGGCCGTTGTTCGGGTTCATGGGGATCACGAGCTGGTTCGCGCCGGCGTCGTAGCACATGGAGGCGGCGCTCGGGATGTTGCGGGCGATGAGCTCGGCGGGGGCGCCCAGGGCAATGCGGGAGACCAATGGAGATGGCTTCGGGTGAGTTGGCTTCCGCTCACCCGAGCATCTGCCTGGCTTCCATAGCGTCCCCGGCACTATCATCGTGCGACTGCCCCGGCGCGGCCGGGAAATCCACCCTCCAGAACGGAATCGCCCATGCGCACCTTCGTCCTTCTCGCCCTCACGGCGCTGGCGGCACCGGCGCCGGCGCTCTTTGCGCAGGCCACGCCCCCGCAGCCCGTTCCGCACCCCGTCGCCGTGTCCGCCACGGCTGCAAAGGCGGAGGACGTGGGCTCCATCGACGCGATCATCAAGGCGCTCTACGACGTGATCTCCGGGCCGGTGGGCGCGCGGCGCGACTGGGACCGCATGCGCTCGCTCTTCATCCCCGGCGGCAAGCTGATCCCCACCGGCACGCGGCCCAACGGCAGCACCGGGATGCGGTTACTCGAGGTCAACGACTACATCGCGGTCACCGGGCCGGTGCTGGAGCGAATCGGCTTCCGCGAGCGGGAGATCTCGCGCAAGGTGGACGAGTACGGCCCCATCGCGCACGTCTTCAGCACCTACGAAGGAGGCGGTGAGGCGGACACGGTGCGGACGCGCGGCATCAACAGCATCCAGCTCGTGAACGACGGCACGCGCTGGTGGGTCGTCTCCGTCTACTGGGCCGCCGAGACCGCCGCGCGCCCGATCCCGCGGCAGTACCTCCCACAGTAGATCCAAAGGGGTCTCACACAGAGCCACAGAGGGGCAAGGCAAGAACAGCCAGAGGGGTTCTCTCTGTGCCCTTGCCGTTGCCTCTGTGGCTCTGTGTGAGGCCATCCGTTTTCACCGCACCGGAATCCAGTACGTCATCTTGATCGCAAGGCGGTGGTCGCCGGGCGCGTCCAGCGCTTCCGCCAGCGAGCGCACGCCGACGGGAGCGATCTCGTCGCGCTCGCCGGCGCGGTCCTGCTGCCAGACCACGAAGAGCGAGCTTCCGCGCCGCCACTCCCAGCGCAGCACCGCGTTGCTTCGAAAGGAGCGCACGTTGAAGTCCTCCACCACCGCGTCGCGCGGGGCGCCAAAGACGCGCGTGGAGTTCCCCTCGCGCCGCACGCGCGTGGTGTCGCTTCCGTACAGCGCCAGCTCGTGGCTCCCCGCCGACGGCAGCTCGCCAAAGGTGTGGTAGCGCCCGCTGGACGCGAACGGCTCGGCGTAGAACTCCAGCGACAGGTCCGGGGTGAAGAGGTAGTTGAGGCGGATCTGCGCAAAGAACTCGCTGCGCCCCACCGACGCGAAGACGTAGCGCTTCCCGAACGTCGCCTCCGGCCCATCGTTCAGCGTAGCGACGTACTGGCGGACGGGGGTGGTGCGCAGGTAGTTGGGGTCGATGGAGAGCTGCCAGCGCGGGCCGGGGCGGAACGCGACGCCGCCGCTCAGCCGGTACGTCGCGCGCCCGTCCTCGTTCTCGCCGTAGTAGACGCGCCCGTTCCAGCGGAACCGCGCCGCGCTGCTGCTGGCCAGCCGGTTGATGACGGCCCACTGCGCCCGCGTCCCCACCAGCGGCCCGCCGCGCGACGCACTCACGCTCTGCGCGCGGGGCTGGTAGAAGGCGCTGAAGTCGCTGCGCCAGCGGTTGCGCCAGGTGCCGACCGCGTCCAGCGCCACCGCGCCGCCCATGCGCACGCCGTCCAGGTTCCACTCCGCGTCGGAGGTCAGGAACACGTCGTAGCTGCGGAAGGCGCCGCGCGGCTTCGTCTGCCGGTACTGGAGCTGGGCGTACGCGCTGATGTCGTCTGCGGTTGCGAGCTGCCCCGCATCGTTCAGCTCCAGCCCCGGCGACTCCACGCTGGCGCCGGTGCTCCACAGCCAGTGCTCGCCGCTGATGCGCGCCACGGTCAGCCCGCCCGTGTACCCCGCCATCGAGGTGCGCGACGGGTCGACCTCCAGGTGGCCGGCATCGGGGCGTTGGAAGTAGCGCGCGGAGCTCCGCTGGAGCCGCAGCACGGCCAGCGAGTCGCCGCGCACGTGGCTTCCGCCCGCGAAGCCGCTCACCTGGTACGCGCCCTTGCCGAAGCGCAGGTCCCAATCGACCCCGCCGCTCCACGCGCCTGCGGGGAGGCGCGCCGCCAGCGGGGAGCCGCCCTCCAGGTCCCGCGCCACCGCGGTGAGGGTCGCGCCGATGGTGGAGCCGCTCTTCCCGATCTGCTGCTGCACGCTTCCCACCGCGTACGCCGTGCGCGGCTCCACGTCCACCAGCGCCACGCTGTCCTCGTCCGCGTGGTAGACGCGTGCCCGCTCCCGGTCCGTGACCGCGCCCAGCAGGCCAACCGAGAGGCCGGAGGGGAGGCGCCCCGTCAGCTTGGCTGCGCCGAGGATGGTGGAGTCGTCCGGCCGCCGCACGAAGTCGCCGCTGGCCGCGCCGCGCGGCGCCGCGCCGATGCGCCTGGAGTAGAAGTAGCTGTTGCCGCCGCCCGAGAGGAGCTGGCTCCCCTCGGTGAAGAAGGGCCGCTTCTCGCCGAAAAAGGTCTCGAACACGCCCAGGTTCACCTCGGCCGGGTCCGCCTCCACCTGCCCGAAGTCCGGGTTGACGGTGGCGTCGAGCGTGAGGTTCGATCCCAGGCCCACCTTGAGATCCGCGCCGGCGCGTACGGCGCCCTCCCGCGCGTCGGTGAACGGATCGGCGGGGTCCACGCCGCTGCGCAGCGTCGCGCCGGTAGATACGTACGGCATCGCCTCGATGCGGCGCACCGGGCGCACCCCGCTGAGCCCCGTGAGCTCGCCGAAGCGAGACGCGTAGCCGCTCTGACTGGCGGGGATGACGACCCAGTACAGGCTCTCTTCGCGGCTGGGGATCCAGCGGGTGATGTTGAGCCCCCACGTCTGCTCGGGGCGCGCGATGAAGCGAAGCTGGCTGAGCGGTATGCGCAGCTCCGCCGTCCACCCCGCCGAGTCGCGCGCGGTGCGCACCTCCCAGACGGGCTCGTACTTGAAGTCCATCGACTCGCTGTCGCCGCCGTGGTAGCCGTCGATGCGCGCGCCCGCCGCCGTCACGCCGAAGCTGTACGCGGTGCGGCGGTCCAGGTACGTGTCGAAGGAGACGCGGATGTGCTCCGCCAGCAGCGGCACGTCGCGCCGGGTGAGCGGCGCGCGGATCCCCTCCGGCACCGCCTGCATCCGCGCGCCCACGTAGACGTACGCGGCGTCGAAGAGGATGCGCACCTCGGTCGCCGCGGTGGGCGCCGCGCCTTCGGTGGGGAGCTTCTGGGTGAAGTCGGTGATGGGTGTGGCGGCGCTCCACGCCTCGTCGTCCAGCCGCCCGTCGATCACCGGCGCGCGCCCGGCGATGCGCTCTGCCCGCGCCTGCTTGCGCGCGGGCGCCGCATCCTGCGCCGCCGCGGGGAGCGCCAGGACGGCCAGCGCCGCCGCCATCGTGTACCACCAGGAGAGGGATCGCATCGGTGTGCCTTTGGGGTAGCGGACCAGTGCCGAATTTTCAGCACTCACGACGGTTCAGAAAACGTTTTCCGGCATTTGAGAGGAAATGGATGTCACGCAAAGGCGCAAAGACGCTAAGGAAAGACGCAGATCAACTTTCTTTGCGGCTTCGCGCCTTTGCGTGAGACCATTTCCTCCGCCGAAAAATCAGCACTCGTGTACTGGAGCTACGGGGAGAGGACGCGCCTCTTCCGCTAGTTGGCGCTGGAGCGGATCAGCTCCCGCATCCAGGTGCGGGCGCTGGCGTCGAAGGGGCGCGCGGCGCCATCCACACGGTACTCGTACTGCAGCGCTCCGGACGCGGAAGGCGTCACCTTGAGCGACCGCGAGCTGCCCCCGTCCGCACGCGTCTCGTGCAGCGTGAACGAGCCGCCCGCGGCGATCGCGGCGATCTCGTCGCGCGCGGGGCTGAGGCGCACCTTGCGCGCGGCGAGCACGGTCCGGTAACGCTCCACTTCGTCTTCGATGTGACGGTGCGTGGTGGTGCTGTTCCAGACGGCACCGCCGGCCGCGGTCGTCGTCGTGGGGCCGGGCATCCCACCGAGCGCGGTGACGACCATCGACCGCTCGTAGTCCGACTGGATCGCCGCCAGCGCCGCCATGAAGTCGCCGCGGGTGCGGGCGTCCACCCGGCGCGCCTGCACCCCGGCGACCAGCACCTCCCGCCGGTTGGCGTCCGACGACATGGTGTGGGTCGCGCGGAAGACGGCGGAGGCGAGCGCCACATCATCGCCGTAGCGCTGCAGCGCCGCGATCAGCACGTCCCGCTTCTCCGCGTTGGAGCCCATCCCCTCCAAGGCGCGGAAGAAGGCGTCGCGCACGCGCCGCTCGCCGATCGGAAGGTGGTCGAGGGCGGCCACCAGCACGCGGTGCACGCTGTTCGCGGACTCCATCTCGCCCGCCCTTTCCAGGAACGTGACGGACTCGCCGGGGGAGAGCCGCCGGTACGTCAGCAGGTCGATCAGCACCCGGGTCCGCTCCTCCGACGAGCCGATCAACCCCACGGCCGCCAGCATCTCCGAAACGTCACCCGTGTCCCGGCCCGCGACGGTTGCGGCCGGCGGAAGCGCGGTCGTGGACGGCGCACCCGGCATGCCTTTCACCGTCCGGGCAGACGTTTGCGCGCGACCCGCCCCGGGCGCGGCCGTGGATGCTACGGGCAGCGTCGCCGACGGCATGCGCGCGTGATTCTGCGAAGCCGGCGCGGTCCGCTGCGTGGCCCGGAGCGCGGAGAGCGGCGCCGCGGCGGCCAGGGCGAGCACCACCGAGGACGCCAGCGCCGTGCGCGACACGCCGCGCCTGGGGATGGCGCGGTCCAGGATGGCCAGGAGGCGCCCCTCGAACTGCGACCGGCGCGCCATCGCGAGCGCGGCCACCGGCCCTTCGGAGCGGCCGAGCGACTGCACCAGCGTCAGCAGGTGGTCCGCGTAGGCGGAGGGACGCGCGCCGATGGCGAGCACCGCGTCATCGCAGGCGCGCTCGCGCTCGTCGTGCAGGCGGCGCGAGGCCATCCACACCAGCGGGTTGTACCAGTGGACGACCACCGCAACGTGCGCCACCCACTGCGTGAGCGCGTCCCAGCGCCGCACGTGCGCCAGCTCGTGCGCCAGCACCACCGTGCGCCGCTCCTCGTCCCACTCCGCCGACTCGCCGGGGAGCACCACCACCGGCCGGAATACGCCCCACGTCATCGGCACCGCCGCGGGCTCGGCGCGCAGCAGGGTGACGATGCGCCCCAGCTTCAGCCGCCGCGAAAGGGTGTCGGTGAGCCGCACCCACGCGTCGTCGGTCACCTCGCTGGAGCGGCGCTCGATCCACCACACGCGCAGCACGCCCGCCGCCAGCCGTACGCTCAGCGCGAGCACACCCAGCAGCCACAGCCCCGCCAGCAGCACGGTAGGACTTGGCAGCGCGGGCGCGGCGGCGGGAGCGGTCGTGCTCACCGGCGCCGACCGTACCTCGACCGCCGCCGGTGCCACGGGGTTCGCCACGACCACGCTTGCCGGCGCGGAGACTGGCGCGGGGAGGACCGCCACCTCGATGCTCGGCAGGGCGAGCTGCAGCAGCGGCATCGCGGCCGCCGCGGCGAGGGCGACGCTCCACACCAGGTGGCGCTGCGCCGCGCTCCGGTCGCGCAGCAACGCCGCCGCCAGGAATCCCAGCACCACGAGCAGCGACGCCTTGAGCGTCACCGCGAGCGCGAACTCGCCGGCCCCCGCCAGCCACTCGATCATCGGGCCTCCTCCTCTTCCTCCGCGTGCGCCTCGCGGATGCGCTCCGCCATGCGCTCCAGCTCCGCCTTGGACAGCTTCGTCTCGTCCAGCAACGCGTTCACCACCTGCTCCGCGCTCCCGCCGAAAAAGGTGCGCAGGAGGTGCTGCAGGGCGTGCGTGCGCGCCCTCGTCCGCGGCGTAGTGGGGAGGTAGACGTAGCGGCGGCCGTCCTCTTCGTGCCGAAGGTGGCCCTTTTCCTCCAGCAGCCGCAGCGCGGAGCGCACGGCGTTGTACGAGGGCGGATCTGCCAGGTCGTCCATCACCTCGGCGGCCGTGGCGCGCCCGCGGTGGTAGACGATGTCCATGATCTGGCGTTCGCGGCGGCTGAGCGCGACGGGCACGCTTGCTTCCATCAGTTGTCCCGGAGCTTAATGCGGAGAAATCAGCATATGCGGAATATTCAGCACTCGACCCGCGAAGTCAACCCTCTCGATCGGCAGCACCACCCTTCGTTAACAAACAGGGCTGTAATCGAACATGAATAGGTGAGCCGTAGTGCCGCAACGATCACGAACCCACACACGAGTCGAATCATGATCCGCATCGCCATCGGGGTTGCCGTGCTGGCCGCGTTCGCCGCCTGCGCCGG
>DASVTZ010000156.1 GCA_036387335.1 Longimicrobium sp. | reverse complement strand
ATGGCGGCGGGCATCCATTCACCTCCCTGCAACGGGGGAAACCATGGACGGACAGATCCAGAAGTACCAGGGGCAGATCTTCAGCCTCAACATCGACGACCTGGACGTGGAGGAGCTGGAGCGGCGCCTGGAGATGGCGATCGCCAACCCCGACTCGCTCGAAGCGTGCGGCATCAACAAGGAGTGCAGCTGCGGAGCGCTGACCAGCTGCACCACCTTCTGCAAGTAGTCCGTCGCTGAACCGGAACGAAGCTCCGCGGGATGGTGCCCGGAGAGGGGCGCCCCTCTCCAGGCGGCCGCGGGTGCCCGCGCCGGTTCGTGCCCGCCGCGCGCCACGGGCGGGTATCCTCTTTACTCCCCGCGAGGAGTCACCATGGACGGAGCCATTCAGAAGTACCAGGCCACGGGCATCTTCAGCCTGAACATCGACGACCTGGACATCGACGAGCTGGAGCGGCGCCTGGAGATGGCGGTCGCGAACCCCGACTCGCTCGAGGTGTGCGGCTCCAACAAGCAGTGCACCTGCCCGTCCCTGTCCAGCTGCGGAACGTACTGCTGAGCAGGGCCGGCGAGTACCGGCGTGACGGCGGGGGCGCCCGGCGTGGCCCCCGCCATCCACCCCTTCACCTTTTCGGAGAGAGAGATGGACGGAGCCATCCAGAAGTTCCAGGCGGTCGGCATCTTCAGCCTGAACATCGACGACCTGGACATCGACGAGTTGGAGCGGCGCCTGGAGATGGCGGTGGCCAACCCCGAGTCGCTCGAGGCGTGCGTCAAGAACACCACCTGCAAGTGCGACCAGCTTGCGAGCTGCGGCCAGTACTGCTGACCGCCGCACGAGCCACCCCTTTACCAGGGAAAGGTTTCCATGGACGGACAGAAGCTCCAGCCGCAGATCTTCAGCCTGAACATCGACGACCTGGACGTGGAGGAGCTGGAGCGCCGCCTGGAGATGGCGGTCGCCAACCCCGACTCGCTCGACGTCTGCGGCGTCAACCGGGAGTGCAACTGCGCCAAGCTGGGCAGTTGCGGCACGTACTGCTGAGCAGGGCCGGAGAGTGCCGGCCTGACGGCGGGGGCGCCCGGCGCGCCCCCGCCACCGCCCTCCCACCTAGTCTGGAGTGAACCATGGACGGAGCCATCCAGCGGCAGCAGGCAGCCGGTATCTTCAGCCTGAACATCGACGACCTGGACATCGGCGAGCTGGAATCCCGGCTCGAGATGGCGGTCGCCTCCACCGTCATGGGGATCTGCAACGCCCATTGCGCCTGCAACGGCAACAGCTGCAGCCCTTGCCCGGCACTGACCTTCTGCGCGTCCTACTGCGAATGACCGGCGCGCCGCGCGTATGAAACGTCCGGGAACCCAGCACCCATCGTGATCGGAATGCAGTCCTCCCTGTCTTTGGAAGCGACGCCCGGCGGCTCGCCGGCGGCGCCCGCCGCCGAGCTCGCGCCGGCCCCCCGGCTGCACGGCTTCGAAGAACGCTTCGTGGTAGACACCTCCGAGCGGGACCCGGTGTACCTGCTCACCACCCCGGACGGGCGCTACCTGCGCTTCTCCCCGTCGGCGTTCCACCTCCTGCAGATGATGGAGAGCGGGATGACCGCCGCCGAAGTGGCCGAGCACTTCTCGGGCGGGAGCGCCCGCGCGGTGACCCCGCAGGAGATCGAGGCGGCGCACGCGCGGCTGATGGAGCGCGTCCGCGAGCTGGACAAGGCGGTCGACGCCTCGCCGCTCGGCCTGCGCTTCGCCCGGCGGCTGATCCCGGCGGAGGCGGTGCGCAGGGTGGCCGACCGGCTGGTGGGGGCTTTCGAGGGGGTGCCGCTCTACCTGCTCCTGGCCCTGGTGGTGTTCTCCACCACGCTGCACCTGGGGATGCTGAGCTCGGTGAACATGCCCGCCCTCGTCCCCTACTTCTGGACCGGGTACGCGCTCTTCTGGGTCTCGGTGGTGGCACACGAGTTCGGCCATGCCGCCGCGTGCGCCCGCTTCGGAGCGCGCCCCGCCGACATCGGCATCGGCGTGTGGTTCATCTACCCCGCCCTCTATTCCGACGTGACCGACGCCTGGCGCCTGACGCGGTGGGAGCGGGTGGTCGTGGACGTCGGGGGGATCTACTTCCAGGCGGTGGTGGGGGCGGTGTACGTCCTTCTCTTCGAGGCCACGGGGTGGCGGCCGCTGCAGGTGGCATCGCTGCTCATCGCGGCCAACTGCCTGTTCTCGCTCAACCCCATCTTCAAGCTCGACGGATACTGGATCATCTCCGACGCGCTTGGGGTGACCAACCTGCGCACCGACACGCGCCGGATCGTGGCCATCCTGTGGTCGTGGCTGCGGGGCCGCGGCGGCCGGGAGCTGCCGTGGTCGCGGGGCGTGGCCGTCGTCATCCTGGCGTGCGGCACGCTGGCGGCCGGCGCGTGGGCGTACTTCATGGTCAAGGTGGTGCCGGTGCTCTGGACCCGCATCGTGGCGTACCCGGAGCTGGCGGCCTCGTTCGGCCACGACCTGCTGTGGAACCGCGCGCAGATGAGCGTCGCGCGGGGGCTCAGCTTCTTGCTGGCCAGCCTGCTGGTGGTGCTGGGGCTCCGCATGATCTACGACCTGAGCCGCCGCACGGTGATGCAGGGGACCAAGGCGAGCCGGGCGGGGGTGCGGTGGGTGCGCGCGGCGGCGGCAAGGCCCGCACCCGTGGTGGCGTCGGAAAACAACTGACGAGGCGGCGCGGCCACCGAGATGCCGCGCCCGAGAGAACTCACGCACCTTTCGGAGCCCCATGCGCTTTCTCTTCTGCTCGTTCGCCAGCCCTGGATTCCTCTTCCCGCTGGTGGGGCTGGCGCACGAGCTCCGCCGGCGGGGGCACGAGACCGCCTTCGCCACGGGGCTCGGCGCGGTGCCGGTGCTGGCGGGCGAGGCGCTCCCCCGCATTCCGCGCGGCGACCGCGACGGCGACAGCTTCAACCCGTCCCTCTGGTACGACCCGCTCTCCTGCGCGCTGGACGTGAAGCACGTGGAGTACGCCATCGCGCGCTACCACCCCGACGCGCTGGTCACCCATCACCTCTGCCTCTCGGCCCTGGTGGCGGGGGAGCGCGCCGGGATACCGGCCGCCGTGCTGGGCTCGTTCACCTACCTGTGGCCCGCCGCCAGGCCGGCCGAGGTGGCGGTGTGCTCCGAGACGGTGTCGCGCCGCGAGTGGCGCCTCGACGAGGGGACCCGCGCGCTCAACGAGGTGCGGCGCCTCTTTCGCCTGGACCCGATGGGCGCGGCGCCCGAGGAGAACGGCTTCCTGGGCGACCTCTTCATGCTGCGCAGCGTGCCCCTGCTGGAGCGGGACTGGACGGCGCTCCCGGACCGCGTGCACCTGGTGGGGCCGTGCACCTGGGAACCGGCCACGGGCGACGGCTCGCCGGCCGCGGCGGGGGCGGCGTGGCGGGATCTGGAGGCCCACCTCGCCCTGCCGGATGCCCCCATCGTGTACCTCAACAACGGCCGCTCGTTCGGAGGGCCGAGCTTCTGGCCCCAGTTCGTGGAGGGGCTCGCCGACGCGCCCGTGCAGGTGGTGGGCTCCTCCGGCCGGATGGACGCCGAGCTCGGGCCCCTCCCCGGCAACTTCCTGATCCGCACCCACATTCCCCACGGGCTGGTGATGGGCCGGGCCCGGGCCATGGCGGGGAGCAGCCACACGGCGGCGGTGCTGGGCGCGCTTATGCACGGCCTGCCGAGCGTGCTCTTTCCCTACGGCGTGGACACGCTGGACAACGCGGAGCGGCTGGTGGACGCGGGATGCGCGCTCGCCATGGACGTGCCCGCGCTCACCCCCGGCGCCGCGCGCGACGCGGTGGAACGGGTGCTCGCCGACGCGCCGATGCGGCGCAACTGCGCGGCCGCATGCGAGGCGCTGCGGGCCGCGCACTCGTTTGCGCCCGCCGCCGGGCTGGTGGAGGAGCTCGCGCTGGGCCGCGCCGCGGGGGAAGCGGGGTTCGGGACCGTCGCGCTCGCCGGGACCGCCACCCAGCGCCCGCGGCCGGGCCGGCCCGCCGCGGCGGAGCGGGTACCGGCGACCCGCTAAGCGCAACGCCGTTCTCGACTTGCGAGACGCCGCGCGGGAGCCCGCACCAATCCGCTGCACCAGAATGGTGCGCCCCGCACCGCTCTGGAGCGACATACGTTTCGGCCTCTAAAACGTAAGTAGTGCGTCCGTAGCGAGTTAGCACTAACGGAATCCGCCATTCGCTGCGGTCCGGTGCTTGCCTTTACTCACGCCGACCACTCGAACACTCGTCCTGTTGCGCATCGGCCTGGTGCGGCACACAGGTTTGCGGTTGTTCCGTCACCAAGCCAGTCACCCGGGAGTTGTTCCTCATGCGCATCCGCTTTTCGGCCGTCGGCGTCCTCGCCCTGGCCACCCTCGCCGCCTGTTCCGATGAGACCACCACCACCGCCGGCATGTCGCCGGTGCAGAGCCCGGAGTTCGCCGCGGCTCCCGCGCAGGACGAAGTCGCCCCGGGTGAGGTGCTGGTGAAGTTCAAGGACGGGGTCGACGCGAGCGACCTTCTTCGCGCCAACGGCCTCGTGCGCCGCGCGGTGGGCTACAAGGGCTCCTTCGAGCTGCTGAACGGCGCCCGCGGCCAGGAGCGCGCGCTTGCCGCCGTGCTCAAGAACGACGCCCGCGTGGAGTGGGCCGAGCCGAACTACATCCGCAAGGTCGAAGCGATCGACAGCCGCCTGTGGGCCTTCTACAACCCGGGCGGGCAGAACATGAGCTTCTACAACGACCCGAACGGCCGCACCGGCCCGCTGCCGAGCTCGTACGCCTCCCTGGCGGACGCTGACGAGGACGCGATCGAGGGGATCGGCGCCGGCGGCGCCGCGGTGGTCATCAGCGGCATCGACACGGGCGTGGACTTCAGCCACCCGGAGTTCACCGGACGCCTGATCCGCGGCTGCGACTGGTACAGCATGGCGGCCGCCGGCAACGGCAGCGGCACCTGCAACGACTTCACCTCGGACGACACCCCGGACCAGGGCCACGGCACGCACACCAGCGGCACGATGGCCGGCACCACGGTGGGCGTGGCGGGCGTGACGGGCGCCGCGGCGAACGTCAAGATCTACGTGCAGCGCGTCTGCGGCGCCGCCGGCTGCTACACCTCCAGCATCATCAACGCGATCCGTGCCGCGGCCGACCAGCCGAACATGGTGGCGATGAACCTCTCGCTGGGCGGCCGTACCGAGTCTGCCGGTGAGAAGAGCGCGATCCAGTACGCCACGGACAAGGGCGTCCTGGTGATCGCCGCCGCGGGCAACTCCGGCACCAACAAGGTGGGCTGCCCCGCCTGCGACCCGAACGCGATCTCCGTGTCGGCCACCGACTGGAAGGACGTGCTCACCAGCTACTCGCAGTACGGCACCGGGCTGGACATCTCGGCTCCGGGCGGCCTGTGCTACAGCAACACGACCGAGGAAGGCTGCATCTTCAGCGCGATCGTGGCGGGCTACCAGGCGACGCAGGGCTTCCTGGAGTACAACGGGCCGCTTGCCGGCGGCAAGTACGCCTACATGAACGGCACCTCGATGGCGACTCCGCAGGTGACGGGCGCCGCCGCGGTGGTGGCTTCCAAGACGGGCCTGCGCGGCGCCGCGCTCCGCGCCCGCCTGGAGAGCTCGGCCAAGGACCTGGGCACGGCCGGCTACGACAACAAGTACGGCAACGGCCGCCTGGACGTGTACAAGGCCATCACCGGCACCACGCTGGGCGCCGGCCTGTAAGCCTCCGCACGATCGGGTAGGACCGCTGGACAACACGGGACGGGCGAGGCGCGGGTTGCGCCTCGCCCGTCTCGTTGCATCGAGGGCCCTCTCCCCGCTCGTCACCTCGCTGCCCCTCCCCCAAACCGCTGGGGGAGGGGCGTTTAGCGTGCA
>DASVTZ010000155.1 GCA_036387335.1 Longimicrobium sp. | reverse complement strand
CGGGAGGTTGCGCGGGAGCTCCAGGTCGAGCGAGCGGAAGATGGAGGCGATGGCGAGCGCCGCATCCTCGATCGACCTCACCAGCACGCCGCGCTCGTCCGCCCACGCGGCCAGCGCCTCCTCGTCGAAGACGTGCCGCGGAAGGCCGTATACGTGCCCCAGCGTGCCGCAGGTGACCAGCGCGTCCTGGTAGATACGGTACGCCGTCAGGTGGTCGCTGCCGGGGACGATGTAGCGGCTGATGTCGTTGTCCTGCTGGCGGAGCATGCGGTGCAGCGAGTCGATGGAGGCCATCGCGGCCACCAGCGGCACCATGTGCTCCTCCGCCTGCACCAGCAGCTCGCCCCACGGGCGGTCCACCGGCAGGACCTCGACCTTGCGGCCATAGTCCGTGAGGCGGTTGTTGGCGATGAGGCCGCGCTTCGTGAGCGTCTCCACCGCGCGGCGGTAGGCGATGCGGTCGAGGGGGACGGGAAGGTCCAGCTCGTCCGCGCGGACGCCCATGTCGGCGCACGTCATCGCCACGCGCTCGGGGTCGCCGGCGAGCTGGAAGTTGGGCGCGGTGGGGCGCAGCGAGCCGAAGTCGATCTCGCGCTCGCTGAGGATCCACACCTCGCCGTTCTCCACGCGCCCGTGCACGCGCCCCGCCATCTGCAGGATCTCGTTGTTCCCCAGCGGCTTGCGCGTCAGCACGCTGCGGCCCTTTTCCACCAGCGTGGTGAACTGCGCGTCCTCGATGACCACCGTGTCCAGCCTGCGGATGTTGAGGGCGGACTGCCCGGCGGCGGTCATGGAGAGGATGAAGGGGTGCGGCGCGCCCTCGCCTTCCAGGAACGGCCGCAGCTTCGCGACGGGCTCGCCGCCGTGGTAGAACTCGGTGAGCATCTCCGGATAGCGCTCCGCCACCGCCTTCACCACCTGCTCCGTCCCTGCGCGCGTGGGCACGAAGACGGCGACGCCTCGCTTCTCCTTGCGCACGTGCCGCATGAAGCGGTCGCCGAGGAAGGCGCCGGGATTCAGCGTGTTGGAGACGCGCACCGTGGCCGCGCGCTCGGGATCGAAGGCGGAGCTTTCGATTACGGCGGCGGAGCTGAGGTAGTCCTTGTAGAACGTGGGATCGACGGTCGCGGAGAGCCAGACGAAGCGGCACCCGGCGCGCTTGGCGAGCGCCAGGCACAGCTCCAGCTCGGCCGAGGTCTGGTGGATCTCGTCGACCACCACCACGTCGTTGCGGTCGATCAGGTTGTCCTGCAGCCAGCGCCGCGCGATGCCCGTCGTGACGATGACGACGTTCCAGGTCGGCGTCTCCGGTGTGGCCTCACGCTCGCGGTTGACGACACCCACGCGCAGATCGGGCCCGACGACCGCTTCGGCGATGGGACGAATGGCGAGCGTCTTCCCCGTGCCCGTGCCCGCGACGATGCCGAAGCCCGAGCCGGCCGCCGCCAGCTCTCGGATCTCGCCGCCGTGCTCGCGGTTGATGATGGTCTCGACGCCGGTGAGCTGCACGCCTAGCTCGATGGTCTCGCAGGCGGCGCGGGTGGGCGCGAAGACGACGACGCGTCCCTCGGGGGGGCGCCCCGGATAGCGTTCCGAAGGGGGTGTCGTCGAAACCTGGACCATGGATCACCGGACGTTGGGATGGGCTGGTTGACGCGGCGCGAGGGGCCGGGCCAGTATGTCGAGATGAGGCGCACGAGCAAGAACCCAGCCAATTTCGGGTCCGGACGCAAGCGACGCGCGCCAGAGAAGATGGCCTCACACAGAGCCACAGAGGGGCACTGAAAGAACAACGGAGACGGTCTCCGTGCTCTTGCCCTTTGTTCTCTGTGGCTCAGCGTGAGGCTCTTTTCTCCTCCTCAAACGGTATTCGCCAGGGCGCCGATGACCCGTTCGTTCGATACCATCCTGTTTACCGGCGCCGCCGAGGTCGCGGTTTGCTCGGGGCCGTCACGCCAATCAGAGGACGCGGACCCCACCGCCACCGTGCGAGGCGCGGCCGTCGCGGTGGCGGGTGGGCGCATCGCGGAGGTCGGCCCGGAGGCGGAGCTGCGCGCGCGCTACCCCGGCGCGGCGGAGGTGGACTGCGCCGGGGGCACGCTGACGCCGGGGCTGGTGGATTCGCATACGCACGCCGTCTTCGGCCGCTGGCGCACGGAGGAGTACGCGCTCCGCTGTCAGGGCGTGCCGTACATGGAGATCGCGCGGCGCGGCGGCGGGATCAACGCATCGGTGCGCGACCTCCGCTCGCGCAGCGAGGACGAGCTGGTGGAGCTCGCCCTCCCGCGCCTGCGCGACCTGCTGGCGAACGGAATCACGACCGCCGAGGTGAAGAGCGGCTACGGTTTGTCCACCGAGGACGAGCTGAAGACGCTGCGCGCGATCCGCCGCCTTGCGTCCATGCAGCCGATCGAGCTGGTCCCGACCTTCCTCGGCGCTCACGAGGTGCCGCCGGAGTACCGCGAGCGGCGCGACGCCTACGTGGACCTGCTGGTGGAGGAGATGATTCCGGCGGTGGCGGAGGCGGAGCTGGCGCGCTTCTGCGACGTGTTCATGGAGCCGGGCGTCTTCGATCGCGCACAGAGCGAGCGGATTCTGCGCGCGGGACTCGACCACGGGCTGCGCCCCAAGATCCACGCGGACGAGCTGGAGGGGAGCGGCGGCGCCGAGCTGGCCGTGGAGCTGGGCGCCGCATCCGCCGACCACCTAGGCGACGTGTCGGAGGCGGGGATCGCGGCGCTGGCCGGGTCGCGCACGGTGGCGACGCTCCTCCCTGCGACGCTCTTCTTCCTGGGCCGACCCAAGTTCGCCCCCGCCCGCGCGCTGCTGGATGCGGGCGCGACCGTGGCGCTGGCGACGGACTTCAATCCTGGCTCCTCGCCCACACCGAGTCTCCCCTTCGTGATGACGGCCGCGTGCTCGCGGATGGGGATGTCGCCCGCCGAGTCGCTCCGCGCCGCCACCGCCGGCGGTGCCGCGGCGCTCGAGCTCACGGATGGCCGCGGGACCCTCACGCCCGGCGCCCCGGCCGACCTGGTGCTCTGGAGCTGCGGGTCGGCGGGGGAGATCCCGTACCGGCTGGCGGCGCCGGTGGTGGAGGGGGTGTGGAAGGCGGGGGTGCGGGTGGTGGGGGGGGAGCTGGTGCAGTCCGGCGGTTGAAACCGCTGCAACGACCGCGGGAAGCCTGCCTTCGCAGGCTCCGGGCGGCGGGCATAAGCGCCGCGTGGAGTGCCGGGGGATAAATCCCCCGGCTGGAACTACGGGAAGGCGGCTGAAGCCGACTCGGCAATCGCGGATCTCGCCCTCGAGTCCGCGGAGGCGGAGGTGTGTGATTCCAACCGTGGATTCATTCGCTTCTGGATGCGGGCGTCGGCGCATCGCATGGCACGGGCAGCCACGTAGGGCGGCCCCTACGGGATCTGTGTCGAAGGCGGAGGTCAGGGGTGGGCGCGATGAATCGCGCCCTACGGGTGCGGCGCAGGGACCGGGGGATACGGGCGGGATCTCGCCCGCGAGTCCGCGAAGGCGGACTTTGTGCCGTCGTAGCCGCGACTTCAGTCGCCGGGCCGGGCCGGGCCGAGCCAGTTGGCAAACCCTTGCGCCGCGCGCTATCTTCGCCGGTCGCACGTATCACGTTTCGTAGCAGGAATCTCCCGCCCCGGGCTCATGGCGAACATCGGAAAGCTGAGGGACCAGGCTCGCGCCTATGAGCAGCGGGACCAGTGGCGCGAAGCCATCGGCGCGTACCGCCAGATCCTGGAGAGCCCCGAGGGCGGCGAGGTCGACATCGCCCTGTGGAATCGCATCGGCGACATGCACCTCCGCCTCAACGAGACGGACAGGGCGGTGGAGGCGTACGAGGCGGCCGTCAGCGCGTACGTCGAGGTGGGGCTGTACAACAACGCCATCGCGCTCTGCCGCAAGATCCTGCGGCTGGTGCCGGGGCGCATCAACACCTACCGGCGCCTGGGGCAGATCAGCGCGGCGAAGGGGTTTCTGGCGGACGCGCGCCAGAACTTCCTGGAGTACGCGGACCGGATGCGCCGCGCCGGGAAGCTCAAGGAGTCGTTCGAGGGACTCAAGGAGTTCGCGGACCTCTCGCCCGACGACACCGAGGTCCGCCGCCTCCTCGCCGACCAGCTCCTGGCGCACGGCCAGCGCAACGAGGCGGTGGTGCAGCTGCGCACCCTGCTCGGCCCGCTCATCCGCCGCGGCGACGAGGAGGCGGCGGATGCGGTGCGCGCGCAGATCCGCGAGATCGACGCACTCGCCAGCATCGAGCCGCTGGCGCAGGCCACCGAGGCGGCCGCGTCCGACGACTTCGACGTGTACGACGGCGGCAAGGTCCGGGTCGCCGGGCCCGCCGCTCCAGAGCCGCCCGAATCGCCCGCCGGCTTCGAGATCGGCGCGGCCATCGACGGGGACGACGAGCCGGTGGAGCTGCCGTCGATCGAGGGGCTGGAGGTCTCGATGGACTTCAGCCGCCCCGACGCCGCGCCCGCGCCGGTGGAGGAAGAGCCGCGCGAGGAGGAGGACGACCTCCCCCTGCTCGACTTCGACGCGGCGCCGGATCCGGCCGCGTACGGCGAAGTCAGCCTGCAGGTGCCGGACGAGGAGGACGACGAACCACTTCCGCTGATCGACGACGAGGACGAGGATGCGCTCCCGATGCTGGACGTGGGGAGCGACTTCGGCGCGGTGGAGCTGCCGGCGTTCGAGCCGGAGCCCGCGCCGCCCGCGCCCGACAGGCTGGAGCAGCTCCGCTCGCGCGTGGCGACGAATCCCGAGGACGCGGAGGCGCGCGACGCGCTGATCGACCTCCTCCACGAGCGCGGCGCGCACGACGAGGTGCCGCGCATCCTGGACGAGGCGCACCGGGCGCTCGCGGCGCAGGGGCTCTTTCGCGAAGCGGTCGGGCCGATCTCGCAGCTCATCCGCCTCAACCCCGGCGAGGGACACCTCCTGCAGAAGCGGGTGGAGTACGCGTTCCGGTCCGGCGACCGCTCGGCGATGGTGGACGGGTACCTGGCGCTCGCCCGCTTCTTCGAGACGGGCGGCTCGCGGGACAAGGCGCGCGCCGTCTACGGGCGCGTGCTGGAGATAGAGGCGTACAACCCCGAGGCCCGCGGGGCGCTGGAGGCGATGGACGACGCCGCGCGCCGCGCCAGGGCCGCCGCGCCTCCGCCCCCGCCTCCGCCGCCCCCATCCGCCCCCGCGAACGAGTACGTGGACCTGGGCGCGCTCATCCTGGGCGACGAGGACGAGCGGGCACCGACCACGCGCTTCATCGTCGAAGAAAAGGAGCCCACAGGGGACGAGGACCGCGACTTCGCGGACATGCTGGCCCACTTCCGCCAGAAAGTCGCGGAGAACATCGAGGCGGAGGACTCCTCCAGCCACTACGACCTGGGGCTCGCCTTCAAGGAGATGGGGCTGATCGACGAGGCCATCGCCGAGTTCCAGGTGGCGCTGCGCGGCGGGGCCAACCCGCTGGCCACGCTGGAGGTGCTGGGGCAGTGCTTCGTGGAGAAGGGGCAGTACCCGGTGGCGAGCCGCGTGCTGGAGCGCGCACTGCGGCTTCCGGAGGTGGCCGACGCGGAGCTGGTGGGCGTGCTCTACCTCCTGGGCCGCAGCCACGAGGCGCTGGGGAACTCCGCGCAGGCGGTGGAGCTGTACGAGCGCGTCCTCTCGGTGGACATCCGCTTCCGCGACGCGGCGGCGCGCGCGGATGCGCTGCGGGGCGCCGGGCGGGCGACGGGTTTTTGACACCACCGTGCGCCGCGGTTAGGTTGCCGCGTTCCGGCAGGTAAATCCAGGCCTCCCATGGCATGACGCTGCGCACGGCTCCGCCCCGCCTTTCCGACGTCCAGGCCCCCATCCGCGAACGGCTCGACGCCGTGGTGGACGAGATCCGGCGCATCGTCGTCTCGGACTTCGCTCCCCTGGAGGAGGTCAACGCGTACCTCGCCAAGATCCGCGGGAAGCTCTTCCGCCCGGGGCTCCTCCTGCTGTGCGACGAGCTGGAGGGGCGCCCCTCCGCGCGCGCGGAGACGCTGGCGGCCATCGTGGAGCTGGTGCACCTCGCCACGCTGGTGCACGACGACGCGGTGGACCACTCGGTGCTGCGCCGCGGAATGCCCACGGTCAACGCCCTCTGGAGCCACCAGGTCGCCATCATCATGGGCGACTACCTGTACTCGCGCTCCATCACCGAGATCACGCGGCTGGGCGAGATCGAGCCGATCCGCGTGCTGGCCGACGCGGCCAACGCGATGACGGTGGGGGAGATGCGGCAGCTCTCCTCGCACGACGCGCTGGACTTCGGCGAGGCGGACTACTACCGGCTGATCGACAGCAAGACGGCCTCGCTGATGGCGGCCGCGTGCGAGCTGGGCGCGCTTACGGGCGCGCCGGAGCACCGCGAGCAGCTGCGCACCTTTGGGCGCGAGCTGGGGCTCGCCTTCCAGATCGCGGACGACCTGCTGGACTACACGGCCGACTCGGAGCAGACGGGGAAGCCGAGCGGGCTGGACCTGCGCGAGCACAAAGTTACGCTCCCGCTGATCGCCATCCTGCCGCGCCTTTCCGCGGCCGAAAGGGCGGAGGTGGAGGAGCTCTTTGGCGCCGCTGAGCCCACGGACGAGCAGATCGCGCGGGTGGTGGAGCTGGTGGGGGCGCACGGCGGGCTGGACTACGCGCGCAGTGCGGCGCTGGAGTGCGCGGCGCGCGCGGAGGAGGCGCTGGAGGGGCTGCCGGAGGGTCCGGCGCTCGACGCGCTGCGGGCGAGCATCGCCCACGCGGTGGAGCGGCGCCGTTGACGGCACCGCATTTGCCAGCGTGGGCGCGGGGTCCGAGTGGTGCAACCGTTCACGGGGGTCGGGGAGAGGTGAGATGAACGTGGTGACACGCCGGCGCGCGGGGCGCCTGCTCCTGGTGGTGCTGATGGGGATGATCCTGGGAGCCCTCCTCTCGGAGCTGGTCGTCCGCTTCACGCCGGACAGCACGGCGCGAACCTTTTTCACCACGTCCGTATCGGCCGCCTTCGGGCCGCTGGTGGTGGACCTGGTGGCGTTCGGCATCACGCTCGGTCCCGTGGTGTTCCGCCTCGACTTCATGAGCGTGCTCGGCGTGCTGGTGGTTGCCCTCGCCGCGCGCACCTGGCTGTAGCCCACCAGGTTTGATCTTTCAGGAAGCGCGCGAGCCACGGTTCGCGCGCTTCCTGTTTCACGGAACTGCATGTCTCACGCGGAGGCGCGGAGACGCGGAGAGAGAACAGCGGAGGAGGCTGCTTTATCTTCTTTTCTCTTCCGCGTCTCCGCGCCTCCGCGTGAGGCCTTTTCTTTATGGATGCTGACTCGTTCCTGACCTTGGCGGGCGAAGGCACGGCCCAGACCCGCGTCAAAGGCTCCACCTTTTTCGCCCTGGCGGCACCGGCGGCGGACGAGGCGGAGGCGCGCGCGCGCCTGGCGGCAAGGGAGCGCGAGATGTGGGACGCCACGCACCACTGCAACGCGTGGAGGATGCGCGGCGAGGTCCATCGCGCCAACGACGCGGGGGAGCCCTCCGGCAGCGCCGGCGCGCCGATCCTGGCCGCCATCGACGGCGCGGGGGTCACGGACTGCATCGTGATCGTCACCCGCTACTACGGCGGCACCAAGCTGGGCGTGGGCGGACTGGTGCGCGCCTATGGGGACGCCGCCGCGGAAGCGCTCGCCGTTGCGCCGCGCCGCGTGGGGACGGTCGCAGTGCGCCTGGCGCTGCGCTATCCGTACGAGCACACCTCGGCGGTGATGCCGGCGCTGGAGCGGGCCGGCGCCGCGGAGGTGGAGCACGGGTACGCCCCCGAGGGCGATGCGGGGACGGTGGAGATGAGCGTCCCCGCGGGGGCGGAAGCCACGCTCCGCGAAGAGCTTACGGAAACCACCGCGGGCGCCGTCGCACCCCTCGCCGTCGGACAGCGCGTGCTCTTTCGGAACGCGGGCAGTTGAGCGGCGTATTCATCTGACGTTCCCGCGGACGGCGGCCACATCCACCGCCGCCCGCCGCCGTGCGGGGAAGCCCCGCCCGTTCCGCCGGCCGCGTCCGCGTCCGGCACGGCATCGCCCTGAGGGAGAGTCGCGCATGGAGGGATCCGTGTTGGCGGAACCCATCATGGACCGCTTGCGGAAGCAATTCCCGGCGTACCACGACACCGCTTACCTCTTCGTCCTCGCCGCCCTCCACTTCACCATCGAGCGGGTGGGGGAGGCGCGCCACATCAGCGGCCGCGAGCTGGCCGAGGGGTGCCGCGACCTGGCGCTGGAGAGATACGGCCTCATGGCCCGCCACGTCCTGGAGTTCTGGGGGATCCGCGGCACGCGCGACTTCGGCGAGATCGTCTTCGCCCTGGTGGAGTGCGGCGTCCTGGTGAAGCAGGACGGCGACTCGCCCGGGGAGTTCGACGGGGTGTTCTGCTTCGCGGAAGCCTTCGAGAACAACTACCCCTGGCGTCCCTGCCGCCCCCTGCTGGCCGCGTCGTAGCCCTGGAACAGGCCTTGCGGCGCCGTTTTGGGGTCCCGCAGGGGCGGGGCAGGCGCCGGTCGAGGTGGGGGGTAAACGCAAGGGGAGGGGGTGCGCCATGACGGACGTCCGCGAGTATCCGCAGTGCCAGAAGTGCAACGCAGGTCTGCTGGTTCCCCTGTCGGACTACGGCCGCGACGGCGCGCCGATCACCTACAAGGCCTGGGTCTGCACGAACCCGGAGTGCGGCTTCAACATCCGCATCGACAATGGCGAGATCAGCTTCGGCCGCACCATCGGCCAGAGCTACAAGTAGCGCCCGTCTCCTCACACATGCCCACACCATTCTTCACCGGCGCGCGCATCCCCGTGCTCGCCGCGGACGAGATGCGCGCGTGGGATGCGCTCTCCATCCGCCAGGTGGGGATCGCCGAAGCGGTGCTGATGGAATCTGCGGGCCGCTCCGCCGCCGCCATCGTGCAGCGTCTCTACCCCGCGGGACGGATCGTCGCGGTCGTCGGCGCCGGCAACAACGGAGGCGATGCGCTGGTCGTCGCGCGCACGCTGCGCGCGTGGGGGCGTGAGGTGGTGGCCATCTCCGTGGGCAAGCGCCCGCCCGACCTCTCGCTCCTGCACGGCTGGGAGATGGAGATCCGTCCCGCGGACGAGCTGTCCGCCGCGCTGGCCGGGGCCGCCGTGGTGGTCGATGGTCTGCTCGGCACCGGCGCGCGCGGCGCTCCCCGCGAGCCCGAAGCCGCCGCCATTGACGCGATCGGGCGCAGCGGTGTCCCCGTGGTGGCGCTGGATGGTCCTTCGGGGATCGACCTGACCACCGGCGCCGCGCCGGGACCCGCGATCCGCGCCGCCGTCACCGTCACCTTTGGCGGTCCCAAGCGCGGGCTCCTCCTCTTCCCCGGCCGCGAGCACGCGGGGAGGATCGTGGCGGTGGAGATCGGCTTCGCGCCGCTGGCCGACGCGGGCGCGGAGCTGATCACCCCCGCCTGGGCCGCGCATCACCTACCCGCCGTTCCGGCCAACGCGCACAAGGGGCGGATGGGGCGCGTTCTGATCGTGGCGGGGAGGCGGGGGATGGCGGGCGCGGCGGTGCTGGCGGGGATGGGTGCGCTGCGGGCGGGCGCCGGCTACGCGATCCTGGTCTCGCCGGACGACAACCGCGCGATCATCCAGGTCTCGCTCCCCGAAGCCCTCTTCCTCGATCGCGCCTCGCTCCCCGACGACTTCTCGGATGCCGATGCCGTGGTCGCGGGTCCCGGAATGGGCACCGACGAGGGCTCGCTCGCTCTCCTGCGCCGCCTCGCCCGCGGCGCCGCGCCCCTCCTCCTCGACGCCGACGCTCTCACCCTCCTCGCCAAGAACCCCGCACTCCGCGACGAAGTCGAGCGCCCGCTCCTCCTGACGCCGCACCCCGGCGAGATGGGACGCCTCCTGGACCGCCCCGTCTCCGCCATTACCGCCGACCCTTTCGCCGCCGCCGCCGAAGCCGCCGAGCGATTCCGCTGCACCGTGCTCCTCAAGGGCGCCCCCTCGCTCGTCGCGGAAGCGGGCGCTCCGACGCTGGTCAACGTCGCCGGCCACTCCGGCATCGCCACCGGCGGCATGGGTGACGTGCTCAGCGGGGTCGCCGGCGCCTTCCTCGCCGTCGGCGCCGCGCCGCGCAATGCGGCCGCGCTGGCCCTCTTCCACGCCGGCCGCGCCGCCGAGATCGCGGGGCGGGGCAGGGGCCTGATCCCGCGCGATGTGGCCGATGCGTTGCCGTCCGCGTTGTGCGAAGCGCCTGCGGAGGAGAGCGATCTGGGGTTGCCGGGGGTAACGTTGGATCTGCAGCCGGCGCGATAAGGCGGGCGGCGGTGCCGGGGCGGGCACGGGCAGCCACGTGGGGCGGCCCCTACGGGGTTTGGGTGCGAATCGCAGGGTTCGCGGTGGGGGAAAGGGTGGGCAGACACGCAGGTCTGCCCCTACCGGGGATCGGTGTGCGGTGCGGGCGTCGGGGTGGCGGCGGGCACGGGCGCGATGAATCGCGCCCCTACGGGATCTGTGCATCGCACACGGAGTTCTCCCCCTCACCCGCCCTGCGCCCCCGCAGGCGGGGGAGGGGGTCGGGGGGAGGGGGCCCTCCGTTGACAGCTTCCCCCTCCGTCCCTACGTTCCGCCGCGCTTCCCAAAGACCATTCCAGCAGAACCACTTCCGGCATCCATGGCGACCATCCAGAAGATCCGCGCGCGGGAGATCCTCGACTCGCGCGGCAATCCGACCGTCGAAGCCGACGTCGTGCTTTCCTCGGGCGCGTTCGGGCGCGCGGCGGTGCCCAGCGGCGCGTCTACCGGCGAGCACGAGGCCGTGGAGCTGCGCGACGGCGACAAGGGGCGGTACCTGGGGAAGGGCGTGCGCGGCGCCGTCGCCAACGTGAACGGCGAGATCGCCGAGGCGCTTCACGGGATGGACGCCTTCGACCAGACCGGGATCGACCGCGCGATGATCGCGCTGGACGACACGCCCAACAAGGGCCGCCTGGGCGCCAACGCGCTCCTCGCCGTCTCGCTGGCCGCCGCCCGCGCCGCCGCGGCCGACTGCCGACTCCCGCTCTACCGCTACCTGGGCGGCCCGCTGGCCAACGTCCTTCCCGTGCCGATGATGAACATCCTCAACGGCGGGGCGCACGCGGCCAACAACGTGGACTTCCAGGAGTTCATGGTGATGCCGGTGGGGGCCAACTCCTTCTCCGAAGGGCTGCGCATGGGGACGGAGATCTTCCACGCGCTCAAGAAGGTGCTCACGAGCCAGAAGAAGTCCACCGGCGTGGGCGACGAGGGCGGCTTCGCGCCGGACCTGGCGAGCAACGAGGAAGCGCTCGACGTGATCCTCACCGCCATCGAGCAGGCGGGCTACCACGCCGGCGACGACGTGGTGCTCGCGCTGGACGTGGCCGCATCCGAGCTCCACCGCGACGGCGCGTACGTCTTCCACAAGTCGACCAACGAGCGCCGCACCTCGCAGGAGATGGTGAGCTTCTACGCGGAGTGGGCCGAGCGCTACCCCATCCGCTCCATCGAGGACGCGCTGGACGAGAACGACTGGGATGGGTGGAAGCTGCTGACCGACGCCATCGGCAAGAAGGCGCAGCTGGTGGGCGACGACCTCTTCGTGACCAACACCGAGCGGCTGGCGCGGGGGATCGAGCAGGGGATCGCCAACTGTATCCTCATCAAGGTCAACCAGATCGGCACCCTCACCGAGACGCTGGAGGCGATCGAGATGGCGCGCGGCGCCGGCTACCGCGCCGTCATGAGCCACCGCTCGGGCGAGACGGAAGACACCTTCATCGCCGACCTGGCGGTGGCGACGGGGGTGGGGCAGATCAAGACGGGGAGCGCGTCGCGTACGGACCGCGTGGCCAAGTACAACCAGCTCCTCCGCATCGAGGAAGAGCTCGGCTCGGCCGCCCGCTACCCCGGAAGGACGCTGTGGCGCTGAGCCCGCGCGCGGCGCGCCGCCTGCTGGCCGGAGGCGCGCTCGCGGTGGCCGGATACTACGCCCTCTGGGGGGGCGAGTACTCCGCGTGGGACCTGGTGCGCCTGCGCCGCGAGCGCGCCGCCGCCGAGGAGCAGCTCGCGGCTACGCGCGCCGGGGTGGACTCGCTCCGCCAGCTTTCCGTGCGGCTGGAGCGGCAGGATTCGGCGGTGGAGCGCATCGCGCGGGAGCGGTTCGGGATGATCCGCGACGGCGAGCTGCTGTACCGCTTCGTCCCCGTGGACTCGGCAGCGAAGGCGCCCGCGGGGCCTTGACGGTAGCGGCCTTCGACGGTACATTGGGTGCACTGATCGCGGGGTGGAGCAGCCTGGTAGCTCGTCGGGCTCATAACCCGAAGGTCGCGGGTTCAAATCCCGCCCCCGCTATGCCCGACCGGAGGGCCGGTCCTCACGGACCGGCCCTTCGCAGTGGCAGGGTAGCTCAGCTGGTTAGAGCGTACGACTCATAATCGTAAGGTCGGGGGTTCGAGCCCCCCCCCTGCTACTTATACAGAAGGCCAGCACTGACGCGGACTTTCGCGGGTGCTGGCCTTTCTTTGAATAGCGACTACGAGCAGGGCCCGCTCGGACTCTTTCAGGCCTTCATTGCCGAGATCTACCAAACCGCTGCTGAGCTGGTTGGAACGTCCGGCCGCGGATCGCGGAATCCGTTTCGCCCAGGCGGACGGGGAGTGGCGCTTCTACCCCTACGAGCAGGTAGGGATGATGACGCGCGAGGCCGCCCATGGGCTGGCGCAGCACGGTGTTCGGCCGGGAGACGTGGTCACGCTGATCGGCGAGACGGGCCCCGAGTTCATCGCGGCCTTCTTTGGTGCGCTCGCCATCGGCGCTACTCCGTCGCCGGCCGCGCCGCCGATGATCTTCAAGGAGCTGGACCGCTACCGGGAGCACCTGGCCCGCGTTCTGGACGCGACGCGCCCCACCCTGATCGTGGCCGGCGAAGGGGTTGCCGGTGCGGTCGAGAGCGTCGGCGGGGGTTCTTCCGCGGTGGTGGAGCTGCCGGCGCTGTTCGGCCGGGGTGGCGAGCTCACCCCCTGGAGCGCACGCGCAGACGAGATCGCGCTCCTCCAGCTCACCTCCGGCAGCACCGGCGCGGCGCGCGCCGTCTCCATCTCCCACACCGCACTCACGACCAACGCCGCGGCACTCAGCCGCTGGCTCGGCATCGCCCCGGGCAGCGCGTGGGCGTCGTGGCTCCCGCTGCACCACGACATGGGGCTCGTAGGAGGGATGATCGCTCCGGTCGTATACGAGACCGATCTCTGGCTTATGCGGCCGGAGCAGTTCGTCCGCGACCCGCTCGGCTACCTGCGGTGCTTCGGAACGTTTGGAGCCCGGTTGAGCGCTACGCCACCCTTTGCGCTGGACCTCATCGCGCGCAGGGTGCCGGCCGATGCGCTGGAGGGGATGGACTTCTCAGGGGTGGAAGGGATCGTCGTAGGCGCCGAGCGCATCTCACCGGGCACTCTGGAGCGGTTCCATGCGCTGCTCGGCCCTTTCGGGCTGCGCCGGGAGGCGCTCCTTCCCGCGTACGGACTCGCGGAAGCAACGCTGGCCGTCTCCGGCGTGCCGCGGGGAAGAGGGTGGCAGGCCACGGTCGTCGACTCCGCTTCGCTCGCCCTGGGGCGCCGCATCCGCCCCCCTGAAGCCGGGGTGGACGGAACCGCGGTGGTCGGATGCGGGTTGCCGCTCGACGGCGTGTCCGTGTCGGTCGTGGACGAGGACCTCGTCCCGGTCGGCGAGGGGCGGGTGGGCGAGATCGTGGTGCGAGGCGCGTCGCTCGCCAGCGGATTGGCGGGCGACGCTCCGGCCTCGCTCACCCGTCTGGCCGATGGGGAGCTGCGCACGGGAGACGCGGGCTTCATCGCCGACGGCCAGCTCTTCGTCATCGGCAGGCTGGGCGACAGCATCAAAGTGCGCGGGCAGGCGGTGTTCAGCGAGGATCTGGAAACGGCCCTCGCGGAGATGGGCGCCGGCCGCCAGCAAGTCGCGGTGCTGCTGGGAGTGCTCGAAGGATTGCCCACCGTGGTCCTGCTGAGCGAGGATGCGGATCACGATTGGCGAAGCTCCGCGGCCGCGCTTCTCAGGCGCCAGGCCGGAGGCGCCCGGGTCACCTGTTTGAACGTGCCAAGAGGCACCATCACCCGCACGTCGAGCGGAAAGCCGAGGCGGCGCACGCTGTGGCAATCGTTCGTGGAAGGCACCCTCACCGCCGCACCTGACCGGCACCCGGAGGACGCGATTGCCTGACGCAGGGGACCTGGCCACGATGGAAGTGGAACGGGAGAAGGTGCGGGACGGTGTACGTTCGATCGTGGCCCGCCTGGCTCCGGAGCCGGGCGCCTGCGAAGCCGGCACCCGGCTGGTGGAGGATCTGGCATACGACTCCCTCGCGCTGCTGGAGCTGGCCTTCGCGGTGGAGGAGGCGTTTGCCCTGAAGCCCATGGACGTGCTGAGCGCGTCGATGATCCGCACGGTCGGAGACCTCGAATCGTACGTACTGAGAGAGCTGCGGCTCGTCTGAGCCGCCCGTAAGAGTGCCCGCCGCGCCTAGCGCGCGGGCCGGGCCGCGCGGATTTCCTCCAGCGTCTGCGTTCTCGCCTTCACGATTCGCTGCAGCCGGCCGGCGGACTGGGCGCTGGAGTAGCGCATCAGCTCCTCGTACGTGATGCCCGACCGCTGTTCCGTGTGCAGGAGCGTGGCGTACTGG